>JAUNHQ010000006.1 GCA_030535425.1 Pseudomonadota bacterium
TCTGCGTGTCATGCTTTTGATAACGCTGCGGGGTATTATTTGATGACAGGCCCTAGTCCGCCGCCGCCTTTAGTGCGCGCCGCAAGGGTTCCGGCAGCGTTTTGCCCCGCTTTTCTGCTCGGCGCAGGATGCCCGCGCAGGCTTTCGCGCTCAAAAAGTGCCGCTGCGGCACGCTGCCAGAGTCCTCCAATATGTCCGACAACGAACACACGCCGTCGTCGCTGAGGGACGGCGCGAGGGTGTGATTGAACTCTGACGTATTGAGCGTCCAGAATCCGGTAGGCGAACCCATACCCGAGTTCTGCCAGCAGCCCAAGGAAGGCTCCAAAATCCCGGCCTCCGTTGGATGACAGGACGCCGGGGACGTTTTCCCATACCAGCCAGCGGGGGCGGTACTTTGCAGCAATGGCACCAAAGACAAGCATGAGGTTGCCACGCGGGTCTGCCAGTCCTTTTCGCAATCCGGCGATGCTGAATGACTGGCAGGGGGTTCCTCCGCAAAGAAGGTCAATTGATTCATCGGGCCAATCCTGAAATTTGGTCATGTCGCCCCAGTTCGGGACGTTGGGGTAATGGTGGGCCAGCACCGAACGTGGAAACGGCTCGATTTCGCTGAACCATGCGGCTTGCCAGCCAAGCGGCTGCCAGGCCACGCTGGCGGCTTCGATGCCGCTGCAAACGCTTGCAAATCTCATGAACAAAGCTCCGCCCTGCCGGTATCCGGCAAGGGTTGTGAAATGAAAAAGCCCGCACTGGGCGGGCTTGATGGTTTAGCGCTCGGCTACTGCTTGTCCTTTAGTGCCTGCACAATACTCGGGTGCAACTCCAGCGTGTCGGCATTTGGGTCGATAATCCTGTTTTCCGGGTCGCACAACGAATACATTCCCCAAATTACACGGGACAAGCTGACGCTGTCGAGCAAGTCCTCCATGCCGTCAACAATGCGGCGACATTGGTCTGCATTGTCAAAATCAAGCATTTCGTCCTCGTCCTCTGCAATTTCAAGCGGCATTTCCCCGCGTTCTATCGCCGAAATCCATGCTAGCGCCAGGAATGCTTTGTCAAAGTCATTTTTATCTGGTTTGGCGATTTTCATAATATTCACTCCTTTATTCCGCCCATTACATCAAACAACTTTGGCAGCATTTGGCGCATCGTGCCGGTGAATAGCGCAACGTCCGAATCGAATCGTTCGTATTCATCAGTGGCTGATGACGCTTTGTTGTTGTCGATGAAGATGCTTTTGATCTGCATCTTTTTCGTCAGCGTGAAATAAACGCCCCCTTGCCAGCCCATCGCCAGCTTGGCGGGCAGCTTGCCTTCCCGGATGTGCTGGCGCACTTCTTCTGTGCAGATGTTGTGCTGGTCAAAGCGAACGCGGGCAGGCTTGTCGCCGCTGGCCTTGAGCTCGCATTCGCGCTCGATGTGAAACGCCTGCGGCAGCACGCTGTCTTCTTCGTCGGCCAGCCAGGCAGCCATGGCGGCCTGGGGCGAGGTGGCGGTTTGCAGCATGCTCACCCCAAAGCCCTGGCCTGCCACGCGCACCAGGCTGGTGATGACCTCTTCTGCGGCGCTTTGCGTGGCCGCGTCCAGCACCATGATGCGGGTGGCGGGGTCTATCCAGACGGTGATGCCTTTTTGGCGCGGGAATGCGTGGGGCAGCAATGCCATGAGGGCGTCGTCGCGCATGTCGCGCAGCTCTTTCTTGCCCGGCTTGCGGCCCTGCTGTTGCTCGATGCGGGCAGCTTCTTCGGCCACTTTGCGGCGCACGGCGTCACCGGGCACGGCCTTGGTTTCAATGGTCATCCGGGCAATCCACTGCCCGTCCACCACTTCCACCAGCGCGCCGTGTTCCACCCCGCGCGGGGGCACCCAGCCGGTGGATTTTTGCTGCGTGGCGCTGCAAGGGGCAAAGGGTTCGGCGGCCAGGGCTTGCGCCAGTTCATCCGCCGTGGCGGGCCAGCCCGGGCCAAGGCGGTAGAGCATGAGGCTTTTGAACACGGGTCATTCTCCTTTTTCGGGCTTTTCGTTGGCGATGGCGAATATCTTGTCCAGCAAATCGGCCAGCTCAGGCGGCAGCTTGCCGTCGCCGGTGATTTGCACTTGCACATCCGCGCTTTCGTCGTCGCCTTCTTGCGGCGGGTGGTCGCTGCATGCGTGGGCGTTGTCTGCTTGCAGCGCGGCCTTGACCAGCTCTGCGCCAAAGGCGGTGTGGCCGGTGTGGACGTGCAGGTTCAGGGTGTCGATGTTCAGTTGCATGGTTTGCCTTTCGTTGGGGTGAAAAAAAGCCCGCTGTTTGGGCGGGCGGGTGGTTGTTTGATCGCTTCTTTTCGCGCGACTTACTGGCCGGTGCTGCCAAAGCCGCCCATGCCGCGCTCGGTGTCGGATAGCTCTGGCACCAGTTCCAGCGTGTATTGCGGGGCGGGGATGATCAGGCCCTGGGCGATGCGGTCGCCGCGCTGCCAGGTCAGAGGGCTGTGAAACCCATCATCAGGGCGGAACACCATGGCGATTTCGTTGCGGTAGTCGCTGTCGATCAGGCCCACGCCGTGCGGGATGCCCGCGTTGTGCTTGAGGCCGTGCCCGCTGCGTGGCAGCAAGAGCATGGCAAAGCCAGGGGGTATTTCGCAGGCCAGGCCAAGGCCAACTTTGGTCACGTCGCAGGGGCGCACTCGGCCCGGCTCTGGCGCGTAGAAGTCGAACGCTGCCGCTCCGCTGGTGGCGTAGGCGGGCAATCTCGCATGGGGGTGGATGAGCTTGAATTTGATGGTGGTCATCTCTTCTTTGCTTCTGCGGGGCTGCCAGTCGTTGGCGGTGTGTTGTGTCATAGTTAAAACGGTATGTCGTCGCTCATGTCGTCAAAGCCGCTTTGCGCGGCGGGGCTGGCCGCAGGCTTGGCGGCTTGTTGTGGCGCTGGTGCCTGGGCTTGATCTGGTTTGCCGCCTTGCAGGGCCAGGTCAATCACGCGCACTTCCTGGGCCTTGCGCTGCTGGCCGTCTTTGTCTGTCCAGTCGCGCTCTTGCACTTGGCCGGTGACGGTGACGGATTGCCCTTTGGTGAGGTATTGCTTGAGGCTTTCGGATCGCTTGCCCCAGAGCTGGCATCGCCACCAGATGGTGGGCTTGTCTTTGCCCTGATCGTCCGCTACAGAAAACGTACCAACGGCGTCGCCGCCGCTGGTGTGGCGCAATTCCATGTCTTTGCCGATGCGCCCGGCGATGGTGATGTGGTTCACGTTTTTGCTCCAATGGTGTGGATGTGCTGCACGATGGCGCGGCACATGGCTGGAAACTGGTGCTGGTGGTACAGCACGGCGCGTCGGTCATGCCCGGCTGGCTCAAAGCCCAGTTGCCGCAGGCCGTCTGCGGTGATGGACAGTGGCGCGATGCGGGCATTGATGTCGCCCAGCTTGAGGGTGGGCGGTGTGTCTGCCGCTGGCTCGGCCGGGGTGGCAGGTTCAGCGGGCTGGGGTGGCTCTGGGGCGGCAACGGCGGCGCCATCCATCGACGGCCCTTGCATGCTGCGCAACTGCCGCTCATGAGCCAGTTGCGCGGCTTGCTCGTTCGCCAAGCGCTCTGCTTCGTCTCTCGCCTTTCGTTCGGCTGCCTCTTTCGCCGCCAGCTCCTGGGCGGCCTTCATGGCGCGCGCTTCTTCCTCCTTGCGGATGCGCTCGCGCTCGGCTTCCAGCCGGGCGGCTTCGGCTTGCTGGTGAGCCGATACGCGCTGCTGGATGATGAGTTCGAGCGTTTCCGGGTCTTTGTAGGCCAGCTCTTGCCGGTCGGCAAAGAGCATGGCGTATTGCGGCGCGCTGTCTAGCGTTTGCAGGTTGTTGACGATGCGCCCGGCAATGGCATTGGCCTGGGCCTGGCCTTCGAGCAGGGCGGCGGTGAGTTTTTCGTCGATGCTGGCCAGGCTGCTCAGGCCCTTGATGGCCCCGGCAAAGTCCGGTTCGGGCACGCGCAGGGTGACGCCCTTGCAGTCCAGTTGCAGGCGCTGCACATGCTGGGCAAAGGCATGGCGGGCCTGCATGATCTTGGCGGCGCGGCGGGCGTCCTTCTCGGCCTTTACCAGCTTTTCGGTGGCCAGGCGGGTGGTGCGGGCCAGGTTGCGCAGGTCGGCCACGGCGCGGCGCATTTGCTCCACGTCGCTGATTTGGGCCAGCGCGTGTTCCTCGGCGGATTGCAGGGCGTCTTCGGCTTTTTTGAGCGTTTTGACGGCGGCATCGCAGTCGGCAAATTCCTGATCGCTCGCTGGCTTGGCTGGAATGCGCTCGATGAACGCCTTGAGCGCCAGGCCGAATTCGGGCAGGTTGCCTTTGACGCTCAGAGCGCCGCCCACGGTGACCACGGGCGCGGGCAGGCTTTCCGTGGGCGTGGCGGTGGCAGCGGGCGCGGCGGCGCTGGGCTGCCAGGCGGCCAGGTCGGCTTCGAACTGCTGCCAGCCAGCCTCGATGCGCTGGCGCATGGCGGCATCGCTCTCGTACCAGCAGTGACGCTCTTCGGCGAGTTGGTCGCCGTCCCACTGGCTGGCCATGAACAGCACTTTTGCTGCGCCGCTGACCATGAGTTGCTGCTCCATCTGGGCGCGGTAGTGCTCGGGCAGGTCTGCGCCGGTGCAGCCTGCGTGCATGGCTTGGCGCAGGGTGTTGTTGAGCAGCTTGTGCTCAAAGGCGGTGTCGCCCAGCATGGTCAGGCCGTCAAAGCTGGCTGACAGCTTGCCGTTTGTGCCGGTGACGGGAAACAGCTCGTCGCCCACGATGGCCTCGGCCAGTGGCCGGGCCAGGCTTTCGGCGCGGTGGCCTTCGTCAAAGCGGGCCTGCTGGGCCGGGCCGATTTCCGGCGTGATGCCGGTGGCGCGCTCTTGCAGCAGGGCTTGGCGGGTTTTGTAGGGGCTGATGCCCAGCATGGCCGGGGCGTCGCTGGCTCCGTAGAAGCGGCTTCTGTGGGCGTGCCATTCGGGGCTGCCTTGGGTGAGGTGGTGCTGTTGCATGGTGGGTTTGTCCTTTTTGGGCAAAGCTGCGCCCTGCCGCTGGGTGCGGCACGGGAGCAGTGTTGGTGATGGGGTCAGGCCAGCGCGGGCGGCTGGGGTTTGATTTGGCTGCGCAGGTGCTGCGCGGCCAGGGCGCTGGCTTGCTGCTTTTCCAGCAGCCTGGCCAGGCAGGCTTGGCCGATGCGGGCGATCAGGTCGGCGTCAAAAATGGCGCCGCTTTCGATGAGGCCGGGCATGTCGGCGTACTTGATGACGCAGTCGTTCCAGTCCAGCGCCAGGTGCTGTTCGTTGCCCAGGTGGTCGAATGACACGAGCCAGCGGCGGCCCTTGATGCTGGGCGGCGCGGCATCGGGCAGGTGTTTTTGCACGAGCGTGGCGATGCTGGGCGCATCGAGCTTGCCGCGCAGGTATTGGCAGGCGGCGTCAAACTCGCCAGCGGGCAAGTCGGTGTAGCGCGGCACGCCGAATTTGCGGTGCAGCCGCGCCCAGGTTTCGCCGTGGGTTTGGCGGCCAGATTCGGCCACCAGGTCAACCAGCTCCTTCAGGTGCTGTTGCTGCGCGGGGGTGATGGTGGCGGGCGGTGCCAGCAACGCTGCCTCCATCCTGTTGAAGGCGTCGATGTAGGCCAGCTTGAAGGCCAGCGCCCTTTTTCCGGTGAACCCCATCGCCAGCAGCGTGAAGCCGTCGCGGGTGAGGCGGTAGGCGCGTGATTCGATAGGTGCTCCGCCGCTTGGGTTTTCCCGTTTTTCTACCGTCTCCCCAAAATTGGGGAGATGGTTTTCATCCATTTGCGCACGCAAATTGTCGATGTCGCGCAGCACATGGTCATGCCGTTTGCCAAAGTGGCGGGCAACGTCGGTGGAAAGGGTGGTGGCTTTGCCGTCAACAACGGCGAGTGTTGGCGCGAAGGCCGGTACGGATGCTTGCATGATTGCGCTCCTGTGTGAGTCTTGAAAGACCCTGCCGGAGCGTTTCTACGCGCATCCGGCAAGGTGGCCGGGAGGTTAGAAACTCGTACACAGCCGAGCGGACTTCTTCCCCTTGCGGGTGTTGTATCCGTCGCCCTCCCGGCCTTCAATCAAGAATTCCGGGCGCAAAAAAGCCGCTTTCTGACGGGTGCGGCTATCCGCTGTGTATGGAGTTTCTACGCTCCACCTCCTTCGAGGCAGCGCCATTGTAGCCCAACGGCTCGCGTGTAAGCAAGTGTATTGTGTTGCCAAATTTTGCATATGATGGCGGGATGAACAGAGAACTCCTTACAGAACTGATGCATGACCTTGTGGAGTCGGGCGTAATTGACGAAGAAAGGCCCGATGCACTGGGGGGATTGTTGTTTGAGGTGTTGTTGCGTTACTGGGATGACATTGATGAAGAAGCTGCCAGCATTCTTCTGTGCATCGCGGGGATGCTGAAGAAGCAACCGGACGTTTTGGCTGAGGCTAAGGCAGCAAAGCTGCTTGCGAAGTTGCAAGGCAAAGTGCCAAAGATGAAGATCAATGGCAGGGATACCTTTGTTGTCGATCACGAGTTCACGTTTCATGTGAGCCATGACGAGGCAGTAGGCAAATGGCTTGGTGTTTGTGACTTAATCGCATTAACGATTGTTGCGGACGACTTTGCTTCTCTTGAGAAACAAGCCCTTGAGCAAGCTTGCAAAAAAGCCATGCAGAACGGTGTGATGAAAAAAGGCGATACGGCGGTTGTCAGCTTTAAGATGCTTTGACCGGTCGCAAAAAAGCCCGCGCTGTGGCGGGCTGGTTCAAGGCTGCACGAGGCGAGCGGTGACCTAGGCGGCCTTGCGCTGCTGCATCTCCAAATCCATTGAGACTTCGCGGTATGGCTGCATCATCAGCTCTTTGAGCTGGGCGTTGGTCATGCAAGATAGCGCCGTGCGAACGCTTGTTGCAAGCGCATCCAAGACAGCTTGCATGTCTGCGCTTTCGGCGCTGTTCATCCTGATTACGCTGGTCATGGATGTGCTCCTTTATGTGCTGTCAGGGCAATGCAATGGTTAGCCAGCGGCCTTCAAATGTTGCCTGAGAGTTGGTTTCTTCGGCAGGCCAATTGCTATGGATGGTGTGAAGGATGCTGAGCATCAAACTGGTTCGACCGTACAGCTTAACACGATTTATTCCCTTTCTCCGTTCGGTCTTGATGACCTGAACGAATGCGCTGACATACAAGTTCACTACTTGCTCCCGCTTGTCGTCAACGTCCCACATTTCTGGGCTGATGAAGAGCTTGAGCAGCTTGGAAAGTCTGGCGTTAGAGCTGTTGACCAGTTCAATGATGGCATCGCAGCTCTGTGAGCGAGTGCTATACAGCTCGTAAGCACGCGAGTCGCCGGTGCGTTGTTCAATGTGTGTTTCGCACCAGTTGAAAAATGGGGCAAGCTCGACATCGAATTCGTCTTCTCCTGCGAGATCGCGCCATGTGCGCTTGACTTCCTTAAGTCGTTCTGGAGTGAATTCTCGTATCTTGTAGTCGTCCATGGCTTTCTTTCTCGGGGAATGTTGCTCAACCCATCATAACGTAAGCATCTGAAACCATTTCCTGCTTGAATTGACGGGTAGTGGCCCGTTGTCAGTCTCCCGCTGGCTGTGCTGAAGTGTCAGCATTCATCACCTCGCCTGTTTCGTTGTCGATCACTTCGGCCGGCGGCGCAGCAAAGGGGGCGCGGATGGCGGCCTTTTGCTCGTCGCTCAGGATGTGCTTGCTCTCCACGGTGGCAATCACGTCGTCTGCGCTTTTGCGCCCGGCCTCGATGGCGGCGCGCCAGGTGGGCAGGTTGGCGGCAAAACGATCGTCGGGGTACGGCGTTTTTTCGGGGCGCACGACTTCGGCCTGGCCCATGAACTTTTCGGCGGGTTGGGCCTCGGCGATGCGCTCGGCTTCGTCTTGGTCGTAGATGCCGCCGTAGCCAAAGGCCAGGCGGGCGCACTGGATGGTGGCCTTGTGCCGCAGCATGCGGCGTGGGTGTGATTGCCAAGGGCCTGTGCCGCGCTTGCACTCGGACATGAATTCGGTCACGCGCGTGGGCTTGCTGCGGTCTTTGCGGTAGATGATGCAGGTGCAGCTTTCGGCGTCTTGCTCGTATTCGATGCCGTCGAACTGCGGGTGCTGGTTGATGATGCGCGCCCAGCCGTCAACCCCTACAACGGGGACGATGCCGTTGTTTTTGTCTGGGAATGCATACACCTCCTTCGTCCAGGGGTTGAGGCCGTATTGGTTGGCAACCACCAGCAGGGCCGTCATTTGGGCGTCGGACACCTGGCCCTTGAACGCCGTGGCCTTGAGGGTGTCGATCAGGTCGAACCCGTCGCCCATGTCCAATTTGGCGGCCAGGGTCTTGGTGAGGGTGGTGAGTGCGGTGCTCATGGTTGTTTCTGCCTTTGCTCGATGTAGATGGCTGCCGCGCGGATGCGGATCAGCTCGTGCTCTGTGAGGTGGGGATTGGCCCGCTTGGCCGCTTGTAGCCATTCGTCTACTCGGGCGTCGTTGACTTGATCGGCCACGGCCTGGGCGGCCTCGGTTTCGCTGGGGCCGTCCAGCAAAATGGGCAGGCCCAGAATGGCGCTGGCCACGCCAAGGACCAGGGTGGCGGTGAGTAGGCGGGTCATGTTTGTGCCTCTGCGTTGTGGCGCGCAAACGTGGCGGCCATTTGTTCGATGAGCGCCTGGGCGCGGGCCTGGGTGGGTTTGCCGCTCGCGGCGTCCAGCAGCAGCTGGAACACGTCGGCCAGGTGCGGCTCTTCGTAGTCGGTGGCGTCTTGCATGCACTCGGCCAGGGTGGGCTGGCGCAGCGGGTATTGGCTCTTGCCGCTAAATCCTCTGATGGGCGGCTTGCTGTAGTCCACGATGCGCGGCGCAAAGTTGGCTGGCGCGTGTGCCTGCTGGGTGCGGCAGGCATGAACAAAGTCATGGAACATGGCCGCTTCTGCTTCTTCTTGCGCTGCGCTGGCGGACAGCCAGGCGTCGTAGCGGCGGGTGTCTTGGGTGGTGGTGTCGAGGCCGTACATGACGTGCTCCTTTTTTTGGCAAAGCTGCGCCCTGCCGCTGGGTGCGGCACGGGGCGTGGTGGGTTGAATGGGGTTAGGCGGGCAGCGCCGGGCGCGCCTGCTGGCGCAGGTGCTGCGCGGCCAGGGCGCTGGCTTGCTGTTTTTCCAGCAGCCTGGCCAGGCAGGCTTGGCCGATGCGGGCGATCAGGTCGGCGTCAAAAATGGCGCCGCTTTCGATGAGGCCGGGCATGTCGGCGTACTTGATGACGCAGTCGTTCCAGTCCAGCGCCAGGTGCTGTTCGTTGCCCAGGTGGTCGAATGACACGAGCCAGCGGCGGCCCTTGATGCTGGGCGGCGCGGCATCGGGCAGGTGTTTTTGCACGAGCGTGGCGATGCTGGGCGCATCGAGCTTGCCGCGCAGGTATTGGCAGGCGGCGTCAAACTCGCCAGCGGGCAAGTCGGTGTAGCGCGGCACGCCGAATTTGCGGTGCAGCCGCGCCCAGGTTTCGCCGTGGGTTTGGCGGCCAGATTCGGCCACCAGGTCAACCAGCTCCTTCAGGTGCTGTTGCTGCGCGGGGGTGATGGTGGTGGGCGCTTGATAGCCGCCAGTCTTGCGAATGCTGGGTAGCACTTCGCTTGTTACCCACTTGGCGAACTTGCGCGCTTCTGGCTTGCGGCTGCGAAGCACCAGGGCGTACAGGCCGGATTCGTTGATGATGGTGACGCGCTGATCGCCTCCAGGGGTACGCACAATTTGCGTACCCTTTTCGTCGTCATCCAAATGACGCGCAGCATCAGGCGCGTTTCGGTATCCGAGTGCCTCAGCCACGTCTGGTGCCACAAACCAGATGGCGTCGTCGGTGGTGAGGGTGCGGATGGTGTTTTGCCCGAAGGCAAAAGGCTGGATGGATGCTGTCATGATTGCGCTCCTGAACGAGACTTTGAAGTCCTGCCGGAGCGTTATCAGGCGCATCCAGCAGGGTGCTGGGAGGCTGATAACCTAGGTTCAGCTAGGCGGGCGTCCTTGCGGATAGCCACCCTCCCAGCAAAACCGAATGCCTTCCCAAGTTTGGGCTGGCTGGAATTTCTGGGCGCAAAAAAGCCGCTGTTCTAACGGGTAGCGGCTGGCCGCTGAACCAAGGAGTTATCAGGCTCCACCTCTTTCGAGGCCCGGCGATTGTAGCATGGCTGTGGCGCTTGCGTCTTGATGCCAAAGTGTCAGATATAATTGACACATGGCGAGCGTTCGCACGACTGAAGTCTTTGATGCTTGGTTTGCAGCTTTGCGTGACCGGCAGGCCAGGGCGCGCATTGCGGTGCGTATCCAGCGTCTGGCGACGGGCAATCCGGGCCAGCATCGCAACCTGACGGGCGGCGTGGCCGAGATGAAGATTGACTACGGCCCAGGCTACCGGGTGTATTACACCGAGCGTGCGGGCATTACTTATGTTTTGCTGTGCGGCGGCGATAAGGCCAGCCAGCAGGGCGATATCACCACTGCGCTGAATTTGGCGCGTTTGATGGAGGCAGGCCATGAGCAAGGCAGTCAAGACCCGTGAGTGGGATGTGATGGAGCATCTGCGCGATGAGCAGGATATTGCCCTGTACATCGAGGCGGCGATGCAAGAGGCGCCTGATGATGTGGCGTTCATGGCAAT
Organism: Pseudomonadota bacterium; assembly: GCA_030535425.1. Lineage (GTDB taxonomy): Bacteria > Pseudomonadota > Gammaproteobacteria > Burkholderiales > Burkholderiaceae_C > Ottowia. The sequence continues at coordinate 10,645 of JAUNHQ010000006.1, forward strand.
GGCGCTGGGCGATGTGGCGCGCGCGCGCAATATGGCTGAACTGGCGCGGCAGACTGGCCTTTCGCGCCAGACGCTTTACAAGATGACGCGCGGCGAGGGTAACCCGACGCTTGAAACAGTGGGTAAGCTGGCGCGGGCGCTGGGCTTGCGCCTGACGCTTGTGCCCGCTTGAGGGCCGGTCGATTTACGCCGGGGAGTCACCCCAGCGAGCGGGGCCGTGAAACCAAAACACCCTTTGGCAAAGGCGCTTTGGTTGCGCCCCTCTTTCGAGGGGCTTTGCAGGCATCTCCCGCCCTTGTGGCGGCTCCTGCTGCCCGCTGGCCGGGCTTGTGGCAGATCACTATCTGCCGCCGTGGTGGCACTCGCGGTTCCGGTAGGTCATCGGGTTTGAGTGCCGCAGCTTTTACGTTCCGCCGCTGCTGGCCGGGGGCGGGGCGCTTGGATGCGCCTGTTCATCCTGCTGCTGTGTTAACGAGCCTGACGGGTTGAGCTTGATAGCCTGGCCCCATGCGCCACACCGAAAGCCCGCGCAGAACATCTGCTGCCACCTTCCCTACTGCTTCCTTTCGGGTTCGAGGCACGTATCGCCTGCCTCTCGGTGGTGGGCCGCTTTTGGTGCGGCATGGGGTGAATATTAGGCGAAGCCTTACAACATGTCAATAGGTGAAGCCTAATTTTCGCTACACTCCCCCTGCCCCGCCTGCGTTGCGGGCGCAAAAAAGCCCGCACGGGGCGGGCTGGGTTGGGCGGGGTGGCGGATGGGCTTATATCGGCAAGGGAGGTTGACCCCCGAATCTTTCCGACACACGCGCTTCGTAGGCGGCCACATCTAAATGTCAATCAGCAACGTAACATCATGGCCGTGGATTTGACTCATTGGCGGGCCGTTTTGGGCCACGGCTGATGCCTTAAAAATCAATGGGTTAGAGAACTTTTTCTGGATTTCCTGGCCCACGGTGGTTGATGCTATTGACTTGGATGCAATCAGGCGGCCTAGCAAAAGTCGCCTTGGTGGGCGGCTTGTTTTTTGGGTGTTGCTAGCGTCTGCGGTCAAACAATTTTGCGATGGTTCCGAGAACGGGAACACCCAGGAAGCCGATGGTCACCATTGGATGAGCGCCATGCCAAACGCTCCATGCCGCAGCGCCGATGCACGTCACAAACAGCAAGGCGCCAACAATTCTGCCGCCGACTTCTATCCAGACTTCTGCTTTTGAAAAGCGATCTTCTATGGCTATGCGGGCCGCTTGCTCTTGCTCGCACATTTTCATGATGCGCTCTGCGCCATCAGGGATGATGGCGTTGAACTGCTGTAGCGCGCCAGGCGGCGGCAGAGGCCCTTGCCAGCCTATCGTTGTGATGGGCGATGGATGTTCTTTAGTGGCTGGTGCGGCCGAGGTTCTGGTTTTTTTTGTTGGCGGCGGCATGACTTTCCCTGTCGATCACAGCGCGCATCGTGTTTCCAACACGAACCCAGTCACCGCGCATGCGCTCCATGTCGCTGCCGCTTTGACGCTTGAATTCAGGTGCGCTGAAGACGTAGCCAGGCATCGAAAGTCCGCTGACAACAGCGGATAAAAACACGGCAATCCGTTCCATGATGTCAACCTCCTTTCTTTGCTTGGGTGTGCATGGATGGGTTTGGACTTTAGCACGACGTCAATGTTCCCTGGTGGCAGGGCTTTTGTTGGTTGCACTTGGCTCCAGCCTTGATGCGGCCAGCATTTATCACTATGGACAATGTAGCTGGTTGCCGTTGATGGCGGTGCATGTGCCGCCCTTTGAGCTGAAGAAGGTGTTGCCCGCTCCACGGTTGTAGCGTGTGCCGTCTGTTCCCCAGCAGCCGCCTTGGTCGCAGTTGGTGAGTGTGGGGTTGCGTCGCCGGGCTTCTTCGCTTGCCGCCATTGCCTGTTGTCGGCGGGCGTGTTCTTCGATGGCGCGTGCCTGCTGGTTTTGCGCGTCAATTTCTGCCATGCTGGGGCCGGGCCAGGGGTTGAATCCGCATGCCTGGATGGCGGCGGCGCGGTCGTTGTCTATTTTCTCGGGGCGCGCGCTTCCGGATTGGATGTTGGCGTTGCGGATGGCAAGGTTGCATTCGGCCGATGCGTTGTGCCGGTTGGGGGCGTGGTGGGCAATCGGGGGTTGCCATTGGCGTTGCTGCATTTGCTGTTGCATCTGGCGCTGCTGGATGTAGCGCTGGTTGCGCTGCCAGTCCATGCTGGTGTCGATGGTGTTGGGGCGGGTGTTGACGATTTTGGATGTGCCACTGGTGCAGGGGGTTTGGCTGTAGGTGGTTTTGCCGCCGTGGGTGCAGCGGTATATTTGGGCGTTGGCAGCGGCGCAGGCCAGCAGTCCTGCGATCAAAAGTGCAGTTTTCTTCATGGTTGTGGCTTTGGTGTGGCTGTAGTGGGCCAGTTTGCCACAATGTAACGCTATGTGTCTAAGGGTTTGCCAGCATGCGCGCGGAACTTTTGCACGCTGCGGCGGCATTCTCTGGATGCTCTGCTGTATTTATTACCTTGCGATGACTGCATAAAGTAAAAAAACAAAAGCGCTGGCACAAGGGAATAAGCAAAAATCAGGTCAAACAGTGGATTTTATGGGAAGTAGTGCTTAACTAATCCACCGATAACCGGGAGCAGTTGCGCCAGAAAAATGGACGCAACAACCCAAACGATGATTTTGTTTTTTGCTTCCGTGAGGTCGGATTTCGTGGCGTAGTGCTTGATGAATTCATCTTGCTTGGCCTCGATGCGGATCAGCCGCTCTCGCGTGTCCTGCGAAAACTGTTCCAGTTTTTGAACGCGTGCTTCCATGTCGCCATTATCGGGCGGTTCGCTGCCGCTGTGCAAGTCGAGTGCAGAGCCGTCAATTTTTACGATCTTCGCCACCATCCCACTCCGTCAGTTCTGTATATCCGCAAACTGGACACTCCCATACCGATAGCAATAGCGCGCCGCCGCCTTGGTATACGCGCCAGTTGAGTTCATCCATTCGGTCTACAGGCGTGAGGGTGAATGCGTGCTGCGATGGGTTGCCGGGACGCTCTATTCGCGCCAATGGGCCATGTCCGTAGCGGCAGGTGCGCCGCGTGGTCAGAAGTCGTGGGGTTGTCATGGTGTTTTGCCTGGCTAAATGCGTTCGCTTTGCCGATGTGCCACGCGGCCGACGACGATGCAGTCTTCGTTGCACTGCACGCGCGGGTAGCGCTGCTGGTTGGGGTTGTCTGAGTGCATCCACCAGTCAGGCCCGAGCCGCATCAGGCGCTTGACCACAGGCTCGCCCGCGTGGTTGATGGCGTACACCTGGCCGTCCTTGGGCTGGGTGTCGGCGGTGTTGATGACCACCATGTCGCCGTCATAGAGCGTTGGCTCCATGCTGGCGTCCTTGACCTTGATGGCGATGAGCCTGGCCGGGTTGTAGCCGCGTTCGGCAAACCATTCGCGGCGGAAGAAGATGGGGATGCCGTCCGATGAGTCTGGCTCCACCGCGAAGCCCTGCACGCCGCAGCGCAGCCGCAGCTTGACGCTGCGCACGGGCACCAGATCAGGGTGTTCATCCAGGTCAACCAGCGGCGGCCAGGCGCTGCTGGCCACGGATGGGGATATGGAGCTCAACCCCCAATGCTCTGGGCCAACCACGTCCGAAAAGTAGGCCCACAACTCCGGCAGCTTGTCTTTGGCAATGACGCCGCGCTTGAGCCAGTCTTGCACAGATGGTGGCTTGACGCCGAAGTGGTTTGCCACATCCACTTTTTTGACGCCTTTGAGTTCAATGGCTTTCCGCAGGGCTTCGCCTAGTTCCGTTCCTGTAAGCATTGCCTAATCTTTCAGTAGATGACGCCGAATAGGCAATTCCTACCTTTCTTGCAAAAAAGTAGGCCGAGCCTTATGATTGGCGCATGAGTGCAATTTCAATGGCTACGGCAGCCATCGGCGGCCAAAAAAAGCTGGCGGACTTTCTTGGCGTGAAGCCCCCCACCGTGAATCAATGGGTGAATGGCGTTCGCAGGGTTCCCGCCGAGCGCTGCCCCGACATTGAGGCGGCAACCGGCGTTCGCTGCGAGGAGCTGCGCCCTGATGTGAACTGGGCGGTGCTGCGCGGCACAGCGCCCGCCAAGGAGCGGGAATGAACAGGCGCGTGTTTGAGGGTTTGCGCTGCGACATAGAGGCGGCGTTGCGACGGGCTGAGGCTGCTGTCGCCAAACGCAAGCCGCCGCCAGAAGCGAGCTGCGGCGCTGAGATTGATCCGCCTCCAAAGTGTCCTTTGTCGCCAGCCGATGCGCTTGCCGCTACGGAGCAAGCTGCCAAGCGTATACGGGCGATGTATGCGGCGATAGAGCCGTTGAAGCATGCGTCCTTCAAACCGGCTGACTTGGGCTGGTCATCCAGTCCAGATGCGCCTTCATGCGATGGAAGTTGTCCATGTTGCCCAGCACGTAGCCCGGCTGGGCCTGCACAAACGCGGTCAAACGTTCCAGGTACTGGGCCGTCTGGGGCTGGTTCTGACAGCTTTGATACAGGGCGCGCAGCATGAGCATGCAGGCAATTTGGCGCGCGGCGTTTTCTTCTGTCAGTTGCGTTATCAGCTCGTCGCGCTGGTTCAACAGCTTGACCAGCTCCCGATTGGCTTCTAGCGCTTTGCGCAGCTGCTCTATTTCGTTCATGGAAGGCCCTTGCGGGTTTTGGTTGGGGAACCTGCATTGTCTGCGCCCGTCTGGGCCTTCCGCCCTTTTGCAAGGGGGCCGATGAGATGGGGCGCAACACCGAAAAAGTGGAGCTGCGCGGGCAGATCGACAAAGCCGTTATCGACGTGCTGGATGCGTGTTCGATGGCGCGTGGCATGGATCGGATTTCCCTGGTTGAAAAGGTGCTGGCCGATTGGGCGGCGCGAAAAGTCAATGAGTCCACTTTGCTGCACCGAGTGGCGCGGGGCAATCCTGCCGTGGCGGAGCTTGGCGGAGTGCGGCTGGATGCCGATGGAGGCTGACGCGATGGTGAGATTGACCAACACATGGCCCGATGGCACGCCGCGCAGCCAGGGCAACGCTTTTGACCTGGGCGCGCGTGCGGCCGCTGGCGGCCTGGCCAGCCACTTTGCCAAAGGCGCCGCGGCTGCGCGCCAGCGGATCAAGGCGGCCAAGGAGATGGTGGCCGGGCAGGCGCATGAGGTGGTGAATCTGCCGGTGAAGGGCGCGCTGCGCGAGAAGGGGTTTGCGATTACCCGCCGCGGCGAGGCTGGCCGAAAGAAGTTGAGGGCCAAGACGTGACGCCGGATTTTCTGGAACAACTGATTGCCGGGCGCAGCGCTGATGTGCTGCGCTTGCAAGAGCGTGCCGATGAGAGCAGGTGCATGAGCCAGCGCATGGCCTGGCGCGATGAGGCGCGCCGTGCTGCGGCTGATGTGGCGCGGATGGTTGCGATGCGCGAGCCGGACGCGGTGCGGCAAATGGAGCAAGCCAGGGGGCTTGCGTGAGGCGCGCAATCAAACGGGTTTTGGTGGCTGGTTATTGCTGGCGGCTTTGCCCTGCTTGGCTTGTGGTGCTGGCTTTCCGTGCCTTGAGTCTCAGGCATGAGTGATTTGTGACTGGAGTGGTTTGACATGAGAAATCGTGAGATCGAGAAAGATGATCTTGTCATGTGGGCACAAGAGCGCCCCAAAAGGCCGCTGTTGCTGGACACCTCGCAGACGAAGGTGGGCAAACCATTCCCAGCGCCTGGGCGGGTTGTGATGTCGCTGAATGTCGGTGGACAGCAGGGTTATCTGGTGCTGGACGAGGAACAAACGAGGCAATTGGCGCTTGATTTGGTTGAGATGTCTCTGGCTGCGCGGTTTTTGCGTCACGCCGAGACCGCCCATGAGGTGAGCAAGAGCGCGATTGATTCGGCAAAGAAAGGATCGCGCCATGGCTAACGAGTGGCTGAGGCTTTGGCATGACATGCCCAATGACCCCAAGTGGCGCACGATCGCGCGCGTATCCAAGCAGCCGCTCAGTCTGGTACAGGCGGTGTACATCCACTTGATGGTGGATGCGTCACGCAATGTCACGCGCGGTGTGACAACTGTCACCGCAGAGGATTTGGCCAGCGCGCTTGATTGTGACGATGAAGCGATTGAGGCCATTCTCGAAGCGATGCAGGGGCGTGTTCTGGATGGAACTGCGTTGTCTGGTTGGGAGAGGCGACAGCCCAAGCGGGAAGACCTGGGCAACCCAGAAACGGGCGCCATGTCTGCGGCAGAAAGAAAGCGCGCACAGCGGGAACGCGAGAAAAAGCGCCAGCAAGAGCTACAAGAACAGGAGCAAGATCGGCATCAAGAAAAACAACCAGAGCGCTTGCTTGAGGCTCCCCAAGAGGGGCTTTTCCAGGGTGAAAAATATCTGTGTCACGCGAGGTCACGCGATGTCACGACAGATAAAGATAAAGATAAAGATAAAGAAGATATACCCCCCTTAATCCCCCCTGCCGGGGGGCAGGCCAAGCGCAAAACGGTGCGAATGCGATGCAGGCTGCCGGAGGATTTCAGCCCGAATGAGTGCGGGCAAGAGATGGCGCGTCAGGCAAGGATCGATGTGTCGGCGGAGTTGCAGCGTTTTTGCGACTACCACACCGCCAAGGGTTCGCTGATGGCCGATTGGCAGGCGGCGTGGCGAACGTGGGTTGGCAACGCGCAGCGCTTCGGCGCTGCCGGCAAACCTGCCGGGCGGTCTGCTGGCCCTGCGGTTGGCTCGGACGAGTACTTCGAGTTGCATCGCAATGCCGCATGGTGGCGCGATGCGGGGTTTGACTCGGTGTGGGAGGCGTCAAACGTGCAGTGCTACCACCACAACGCGCACGAATTCCGCGATGGCAAGCGTGTTGCGAGGGCCGCATGAACGCCGCCGAGTTGTCCCAGCGCATGGCTGGCGATGCCGCCGCCATTGCGCAGTACCTGCTGCCAAGCGGCAAGCGCCAGTCTGGCGAGTGGGTGTGCGGCAGCCTATCCGGCGAGGAAGGCAAGTCGCTGAAGGTGCGTCTGTCGGGTGCGAAGGCTGGCGTGTGGAGCGATTTCGCCACGGGCGAGGCGGGCGATTTGATCGATCTGTGGATGGCTGTGCGCAGCCTGTCCGCAGCCGAGGCGATGGCTGAGGCCAAGCAGTACCTGGGTGTGGTGGATGCCATGCCGCGCCGCGAGCCAAAAAGCTTCAAGCGCCCGGAAAAGCCGCGCTGCCAAGCGCCCAAGGCGGGCGCGCGGCAGTGGCTGATGGGGCGTGGGCTGGCGGAGGAAACGCTGGCGGCGTTCAAGATCGCCGAGCAGGTTCAGGGGGGCAAAACCTATGCGCTGTTCCCCTACCTGCGCGATGGCGAGCTGGTGAACGTGAAGTACCGCAACGTGGCCGAAAAGCGCGATATGCGGCAGGAAGGTGGCGCAGAGCCTTGCCTGTTTGGGTGGCACCTGATCGATCCGAAGGCGCGCCAGGTTGCCATTTGCGAGGGCGAGATTGACGCCATGACGCTGCATCAGGTGGGCATACCTGCGCTATCGGTGAATGCTGGCGCGGGCAATCACCAGTGGATCGAAAACGACTGGGAGCGCCTTGAGCGGTTCAGCGACATTTTGCTGTTTTTCGATGCCGATGAGGCGGGCAAGAAGGGCGCGACTGAGGTGGCGCACCGGCTTGGCAATGAGCGCTGCCGCATGGTGACGCTGCCTGCCAAGGACGCGAACGACTACCTGCAACAAGGTGCGGATGGCTCCGATTTTTGGGAGGCTGTGCGCAGCGCTCGCCCGCAAGATCCAGAGGAGTTGCGCCAGGCCAGCGATTTCATGAACCGCGTGAAGTCGATGTTCTACCCGGCGCACGCCGATGAGCGTGACCCTGTGTTGAGGCTGGATCGGGATGTGGACTGGTTCGAGTTCCGGCTTGGCGAGCTGACGGTTTGGACGGGCTACAACGGGCATGGCAAGTCGTTAATGCTGTCTCAGGTGCTGCTGGGCTTGATGCAGCAAAACGAGCGCGTTGTCGTGTTCAGCGGCGAGATGACGCCAGAGCGCCAGCTCAAGCGCATGGCCAAGCAGTGCGCGGGACTTGATCGCCCGACGCTTGCCTACCTGGACGCCATCGGGGCGTGGCTGCATGACAAGCTGTGGTTGTTCAACGTGGTGGGCAGCGCCGGTCTGGATCGGCTGCTGACGGTTTTCCTGTACGCCAACAAGCGCTATGGCGTTCGCCACTTCGTGATTGACAGCCTGATGATGACCGACGTGCCAGAAGATGGCGCAGGTTCCATGACGGCGCAGAAAGAGGCGGTGCGCAAGATGTGCGACTTTGCCAAGCGCAATAACTGCCACGTTCACCTGGTGGCGCACCCGAGAAAAGGCGCTGATGAAAGCAAGGGGCCGGGCAAGCTGGATGTGGCTGGAAGCTCCAAGATCACCGATGGCGCAGACAACGTGTTCACGGTGTGGAGCGCACGCAAGGATGAAGCCAGGGCAGACGAAGACCCGGACAAGGCCGATGCCAAGCTGGAGCTGCAAAAGCAGCGCAACGGTGATGTGCAGCACTACAGCCTGCAATTGTGGTTTCACAAGGACGCGCAGCAGTTCTGCACCAGCAGCCGCAGAAAGCCGGTGTGCTACGTGCCGTTCAGCGCGCAGGAAACGGAGGTTGCGACATGACCGCCCCCCGCCGCCTGTGGACAACGCGCGAGATGGCGTATCTGCGCGAGCACTACCCCACAAAACCCGTGGCCGAGATCGCCCAGGCGCTGGGCCGTCCGGTGCATTCGATCTATCAGCAAGCCCGCATCCACGGCATCAAGCGGGCCAATCAGGTGGGCGTGTACACGCTGGATTTGGTCAAGAGCCGCTGCCAGGTGGATGCCAACGACGGCGATGACGCTTGCTGGTTGTGGCAGGGGTGCCTCAATGGTGGCATCCCCTATGGCTGGCACGAGGGGCGCTTGCGGTCGATGCGGCAGGTTGTCCTTGAGTTGCATCGCGGCAAGAAGATGCGCAGCGAGTTTGTGGTGCAGCCGTCTTGCGGCGAGCCGGGTTGCCTGAACCCACGGCATCTGAAGGAGGTGCATCGCCGGGTGTTGGCGCGTGACAACCGTGGTTTGGAGCCTGCCCCGGTGCGCACGGCCCGTTTGCGCAGGCAGGCGCTGATCAATGGCCGGGCCAAGCTGGACATGGTTAAGGCGCGGGAAATACGGCTGTCGGATGAGGGCAGCGCTGTGCTGGCCGAGCGTTATGGGGTGACGCGCAAAACGATCAATTGCGTGCGCCGGGGCGAGCACTGGGCAGGCGCGACGGTGCTGGGATGACGCAGCAGGCAAAGGAGCTTGAGCACATGCGCCGCTGCCTGATCCGCCAGCTGCTGCGCTGGCGGCATGAGCGCGGGGTGCAGTGGCTGCGGGGCTATGTGGATGGCTGGGGGCGCTGGGATGCGCTCAAAGGTGACTTTGCAGACCAGTGGCGCAAGGGCAACCGGGGTGAAACGGATGACTGGAGAGAGTGAAGAGAGCGGAAATGAATGCTGAGGCTGTCGTGAAACGCGACACCCTTACGGAAGACGGAAAAGAGAGTGAAAGGAATTGAACATGAAACAGCAATTGATCTTGGCAGACATGCGCATCCGTCAGGATGCACAAGGGCGCTATAGCCTAAACGACTTGCACCGAGCAAGCGGTGGTCAAGCGAAGCACGAGCCTAATCAGTTCACCCGGCTTGACCAGACGCAGGCGCTAATCGCGGAAATCAAATCCGCAGATTCGCGGAATTGCATTGAAACCCGCAGAGGCAACAACGGCGGCACCTACGCCTGCAAGGAGCTTGTCTACGCCTACGCCATGTGGATCAGCCCGGCTTTTCACCTGAAGGTGATTCGCGCCTATGACGACATGGTGTCTGGCAAGCCCGCCAGCGCGCAAGAGGCGATCAAGCAAGCCGCCAGCCTGATGCCCGGCCTGATGCGTGTGGCCCGCTTGATTGGCTGCGACAAGAACGCGGCAGCGATCAGCGCCAATCAGGCCGTTGCCAGGCTGACGGGGGTGAATCTGCTGCAAACGCTGGGGCAAACGCACCTGCTGGCCCAGCGGCAGGATACGCAGTGGTTTACGCCGACGGAGCTGGGCCAGCGGCTGGGTTTGAGCGGGCGGCAGGTGAATTTGCTGCTGGCAGAAGCTGGCTTGCAGTTGCGCCAGGGCGATCGCTGGCACCCGCTGGCGGCGGCGGATGGTCTGTTCCGTCTGTTCGACACCGGCAAAAGCCAGGGCGGCGGCGCGCCGGTGACGCAGATCAAGTGGAGCGATGCCGTGCTGGATCGCATGGCCTGCCAGGAGGCCGCATGATTTTGGGTATTGACCCCGGAAATAGCACGGGCGTGGCGCAGTTTGAAGGCGGCCAGTTGGTGCGGCTGGACACCATCCCCCCGGAGCGTATCCCGGCGATGCTGCGCGAGCGCCGCCCCAAGCGGGTGGTGTTTGAAGACAGCCGCCTGCAAAGCCACACGTGGACGCGCGGGCGCACACTGGCGGCGGCTTGCAAGATGGCACGCAATGTGGGTGAGGTGGATGCCTGGTGCAAGCTGATTGTGGCTACGTGCGCTGAGCTGGGCATCGCCGCGCACGGCATCAGCCCGCGCGAGAAGGGGGCAAAGCTGGATGCCAATACCTTCCAGAAGGTGACGGGCTGGGAAAAGGGTTCGAACGAGCACACGCGGGATGCGGCGCTGGTGGCGTGGCGGTTCCGGCATTTGACCGCTGGGAGCGGCGATGCTTGAGCGCATGACGCTGCGGCTGTGGAGCGCGCAGCAGGGGTATCAGGCCATTACGCAGGCATGGCACAAGGCCAAGGCGCTGCTCATGGCCGGTCACCGGCTGATTGTGGAGATCAGGCCGGAGACACGTTCGACGGCGCAGAACGCCAAGCTGCACGCGATGCTGGGTGACATTGCCAAGCAGGTGGAGTGGGCCGGGAAGAAGCGCGACACGAATACATGGAAGAGGCTTATGACTGCGGCCTGGCTGCGCGCACGGGGCGAGCAGGTGGAGGTGCTGCCTGCCATTGACGGGCACGGGGTGGACATTGTGTTTGAGCGCACGTCACGCTTGAGCCGGGCCGAGTGTGGGGAGCTGATGGAGTTCATATCTGCCTGGGGCGCGGAGCACGGGGTGGAGTTTCGTGAGGCGATGGCGTGGGATGTTGACCCGGAAACCGGGGAGATTCTCGAATGAACAACCGGCTTACGGATCGCCAGAGGCGGCACCTGGCCCGCGTGAAGGCGCTGCCGTGCAGCGTGTGCGGCGCGGCAGCGCCAAGTGAGGCGCATCACATCCGGCAAGGATCGCAGTACCTGTGCGTGGCGCTGTGCGCCGATTGCCACCGGGGAAGCTTTTTGGGGCTTCACGGCCAAAAGCGCGCCTGGGCGGTGCGAAAAATGGATGAGTTGGACGCGCTGGCGGTGACGGTGCGCGGGCTTTTGGGTGAAGACTGTGAAAAAGGAGTGCGGTAAATGGCCAGCAAATTGACGGATCGGCAGCAGGCGCCAACGCTGGAAATGGTGTATGAGGCGGTGTGCGACTTGGTGGCTTCTGAGCAGTTCGCCACCCGATTGACGGTGGCAGAAATGACGGGGCTTCCGCTTTCCATCGTGGATGACAGGCTCAAAACGCTTGTGGCCGAGGACAGAATCAAGAGAATCATCAAGGGCTTTTACGCCCCTCATGTGGTGCATCCGCCTGCACGGGCGATTTCGCGCACCGATTTGCCTGATGGGATGGTGAAGTTGGAGATTGGTGACGATGTGCTGACGCTGACGCCGCGCGAGGCGCGCCGTCTGGCAGAGATGATGGCTGGCGCTGGCGCGAGTGCCGCCCTGATTGCGGCGATGCATTCGAGCACAGCCAGGATTACAGCCTTGGCTGAGGCGCTTTCGCTGCGAGCATCTCTGCCGTCCCTATAGAGTTGGACGCAATGGCTGTGCGCGATGACACTGCACAGCTATGAGTCATATCAGTTCAGAAAATGTCACGCCTGCGGCAAAGAAAAAGTCCGCAGGCGCTGTCGCGCCTGATTGGGAGCGGATTGAGCTGGATTACCGCGCGGGGGTTAAGACGCTGCGGGAGATCGCGGCAGAAAATGGCGTGAGCCACACCCTTGTTAACCGCCGGGCTAAAAAGGATTGTTGGAGCAGAGATTTAAGCGCCAAGATTCAAGCCAAGGCAGATGAGCTTGTTTCCAAGCAAAGTGTTTCCAGCAGTGTTTCCACGGTTTCCAAGCTGATTGAGCGCGAGGTTGTGGAAGCCAATGCGCAGCAGGCCGCCCATGTGCGCCTGTCCCAGCGCAAGGATATTGCCCGCATGCGTGGCATTGCGGACAAGTTGATGGCTGAGCTGGAGTTGCAGGCGGATGCGCAGACGGTGCAGATGCTGGGCCAGCTGGGTGAGTTGATGGCCGCCCCGGACGATAAAGGGATGGACAAGCTGGGCGAGTTGTACCGCAAGGTGATCAGCTTGCCGGAGCGCACCAAGACGGCCAAGACGCTGGCGGAGACGTTGCGTATTGCGGTGGATATGGAGCGCCAGGCGTTTGGCATGGATGCGAAGGAGGCGGCTGCGCCGCCCGGTGTGGCGGGCAATGGCGCGCCTGCGATTGCGGTGATTCACGTTGCGCCGCCTGCTGATGGAGGCCGGGTGTGATGATGGCAGCGCCAGAGGGTGTGACGCGGCTTGAGCTGCCTGCCAAGCTGTCTCCGATATGGCAGCCCAGGCGCTACAAGGTGATGCATGGCGGGCGCGGTGGCGGAAAGAGTTGGTCTGTGGCGGCGGTGCTGCTGGTGATGGCGGCGCAGCGCCCTATGCGTATTCTGTGCGCCCGCGAGGTGCAAAAGTCGATCAAGGATTCGGTTCATCGGCTGCTGACCGACCAGATTCACCGGCTTGGGCTGGGGTGGTTTTACGAGGTGCTGGAAACGGAGATTCGCGGGGTCAATGGTTCGCTGTTTCTGTTTTCCGGGCTGCAAACGCACACGGTGGATTCGATCAAGTCGTTTGAGGGCTGCGATATTGTGTGGGTGGAAGAGGCGCACAGCGTGTCAAAGAAAAGCTGGGACACGCTGACGCCGACGATCCGAAAAGAAGGATCAGAGGTTTGGCTGACTCTGAACCCGGACATGGAGACGGATGAAACCTATCAGCGTTTTATCGCGTCACCATCGCCGGATACATGGGTGTGCCAGATCAATTACAGCGATAACCCGTGGTTTCCACGGGTGCTGGAGGATGAGCGCCTGAAGGCGCAGCGCACGATGCTGGCCGATGACTATGCGCATATCTGGGAAGGTAAGCCGCGACGGGTGGCAGAAGGGGCGATTTACCGGCACGAGATGGAGCAGATTTACCTGGATGGCCGGGTTCGCGATGTGCCGTATGACCCAACACTGCCGGTTCACACGGTCTGGGATTTGGGTTGGAACGATGCGATGAGCATTGCCCTGGTGCAGCGCGGGCCGCAGGATGTGCGGCTGATTGACTATATCGAGGACAGTCACCGCACGTTGGACTGGTATGTGGCTGAGCTGGATAAGCGCCCTTATCGCTGGGGCACGGATTACCTGCCGCACGATGGGCGCACGCGCAATTTCCAGACGGGCAAGAGTACTGAGCAGCTTTTGCGTGAGATGGGGCGCAAGAGTGTGAGGGCGCAGGATCGGGCGACTGACGTTGAGGAGGGCATCAAGGCGTTGCGCATGGTGTTCCCGCGCCTGTATGTGGATCAGGCCAAGTGCGCGCGGCTACTGGAGTGTCTCAAGCGGTACCAGCGGCGTATCCACAGCGTGACGAATGAGCCGATGGAGCCGCTGCATGATGAGTACAGCCACGGCGCTGATTGCGCGCGCTATGTGGCTGTGTGGCTTCCGCATATGCAAAGCGTTGCTGCGCGCGCTGCCTACGAAGAGCCGCAAGCGCCGGATTGGCGTGTTGTTTGAGGGTGTTAGACGTGAATTACCTGAAGCCACCTGAAAGCGCTGACTTTGGTGAGGCAATGACGCAGGCCGAGTTTGCGAAGATCATTGACGAGATCATCGATCAGCCCGCCTGGCGGACGCAAGCCGACCGGGAGGCCGATTACGCAGACGGGAACCAGCTGGATTCCGCGCTGCTGGCGAACCTGAAAAAGTCTGGCATTCCGCCCGCCAAGGAAAACATCATCGGGCCGACGATTGCCGCGCTGTGCGGCCATGAGGCCAAGACGCGCACGGACTGGCGCGTGACGCCAGATGGCGATCCTGGCGGGCAGGATGTGGCCGACGCGCTGAATTACCGGCTGAATCAGGCGGAGAAGCAGTCCAAGGCTGATGAGGCGATGAGCGATGCGTTCAAGCCGCAGGTGTCTGTCGGTCTTGGCTGGGTGGAGGTGGCCAGGTCAAGCGATCCGTTTGCGTTCAAGTTCCGCTGCCGCTACGTGCATCGCAATGAGATTTTTTGGCAGATGAGCTGCCGCGAGCGGGATTTGTCCGATTGCGCATGGCTGCTGCGTGAGCGGTTTGTCAGGCGCAGCCAGGCGATGGCGGCATTCCCAGAGCACAAGCAGCTGATTGCTGGGTTGGATGCCTATGGCGCGCTGGGTGGCTATGGCGGTTACCTGGCCGAAGGCGGTGTTTCCACAGGCTTGATGTCTGGCGCTGACATGAGCCGTGCGTGGACGGCCAGGGAAGCGGCATGGTATCGCAGCGAGTCTGATGATGTGTGCATCAGTGAGGTGTGGTACCGGCGCTGGGTTTCCACCCTGGTTTTGCGTTTGCGCGGCGGGCGTGTGGTGGAGTTTGATGCAGAGAATCCAGCGCATCAAGCCGCCGTGGCCAGCGGGCAAGGCAGGATCGAGCGTGCCACGGTTTCGCGTGTGCGCCGCAGCTACTGGATGGGGCCGCATTGCCTGTTTGATGGCCCAACGCCCTACCCTCACAGCTATTTCCCCTATGTGCCGTTTTGGGGCTATCGGGAGGATATGACGGGGGTGCCATTCGGGCTGGTGCGGGACATGATGTTCCCGCAGGACAACCTGAACATGACCATTGCAAAGCTGCGGTGGGGTTTGTCTGCGGTGCGTGTGGAGCGCACCGATGGCGCGGTGGATATGACGGACGATCAGCTGCGCCGGATGCTGGCTCGCCCGGACGCCGATGTGAAGCTGAACGCGCAGCATTTCCGCGAGAACCCGAATGCCCGGTTTGAGGTCAAGCGGGATTTCCAGCTGAGCAGCCAGCAGTTCCAGATGATGATGGATGCGCGCGCGGCGATTGAGCGCGTGAGTGGCATCACGTCGGCGTTCCAGGGCAAGACAGGTTCTGCGCGCTCTGGTTTGCAGGAGCAGACGCAGCTGGAGCAGTCGCAGGTTTCCGTGGCCGATTTGATGGACAGCTTCAAGCAGTCTCGCACGATGGTGGGCGAGATGCTGATGGCGATGGAGATCGAGGACATGGGCCAGGAGGAAACAACGGTGGTGATTGAGGGTGATACCCTGAACCCGCCGCGCACGGTGGTGCTGAACCATCCCGAGGTTGACCAGGAAACGGGGCTGCTTTACCTGTCTAACGATGTGCAGCGAACGCGCATGCGGGTGGCTCTGGAGGACGTGCCCACATCATCCAGTTTCCGTGCGCAGCAGCTCAATGCGCTTTCTGAGTCCGTTAAGGCGCTGCCCGCCGAGATTCAGCAGGTGGCGATGCCCTTCATGATTGACTTGATGGACTTGCCGCGCAAGTCCCAGATGGTTGCTGCGGTGCGTGAGGCATCCGGCCAGGCCGATCCGAAGCAGATTCGAGAGCAGGTCAAGCAGGAGCTGATGCACGACCTGAAGGAGCGCGAGCTAGCGCTGAAAGAGCGTATTGGCGATGCGCAGATCGAGAAGCTGGTGCGCGAGGCGGTGCAGGTTGGGGTGACTTCCGCCTTTGCCGCAATGCAGGCCGGGGAGAAGATTGCGCTCAATCCGGCTGTGGCTCCCATTGGGGATGTGGTAATGAAGCAGTCGGGGTGGCAGCCACCAAATCCTGCCGGGCAAGACCCGAATTTCCCCATTCCCGCCGAGGCAACGCCTGTGCAAGCGCCGGGCGGCGTGCCGGGAGATACATCGCCCACGACGCCACAGCAGCCCGCCGATCCGCAAGGCGCAGCAGTGGGTGCGCAACAGGGCGTTGAGACGCTGCGCGACGATTGATCCGTATAGAGTTTGCGCCGCATTCGTTCAGGGTGAACACTGGCAGGCACACGCATTTCAATGGCGTGAGTGCCGCCGATTTGGGCTGTGCTGGAAATGATTTCTGGCGTGCCCAAGCCGGTGTTCATCCACCACCGCCCAGGAAGACGGGCAGGGAGTACGAATGAGCGAGACAGCGCAATTGCTGGATGCCGCATTGAATGGCGATCTGGATTTGGATGCGGATGCTTCCAATATCGACACGAGCGCCGATTCTGAGCAAGCGGACGAAAGCAAAAAAGACGCGCAGCCGGGCAAAGACAAAGGCGCGCCAGAGACAGAAACCAAAGACGACGGTGACAAGCAGACGGAGGTTCAGGATAACGAGCAGCCGGGCTTGATTGCGTCGAAGTCTGGCAAGTACGGCATCCCCTACGAGAAGCTGACCGAGGCGCGGCAGCAGCGCGACGAGTTCAAGTCTGAGCGCGATGCGTTCAAGGCGAAGTACGAAACTTTGCTGGCGCTGATGGAAGGTAAGCAGCAAGCCGAACCCGAAAAGACGCAATCTCCCGTGGACGCAGCCGAGGCTGTGAACCCGAAGGATTTGTTTGCCGATTTCACGGAGGAAGGCATTGCCAAAGGGGTTGTTTTGCTGGCCGAGCAGCGCGCCCAGGCCATTGTGGAGGCAAAGCTGAAGGAGGCGCTGACGCCGTTGCAGCAACAGCAGCAGGTAAGCGCCGCGCAGGCGCACTGGAACGCGATTGTTTCGGCGCACCAGGATGCTGAAGAGGTGGCCGATTCGGCTGAGTTCAAGCAGTGGGTGGACAAGCAACCAGGCTACGCCCAGGGCGCGATTGTTCAGGCGCTGCAACACGGCACAGCCGATCAGGTGATTGAGGTTTTGTCGGCGTTCAAGGCGCAAGCGGAGCTTGACGCCAAGCAGACACAAACCAAGCCTGCGGACAAGCCTGATGCGGCTGTCCAAAGCGCTGTCGAGAAAGCGCGCAGCCAGGCCGCTGCGCAGCCGCCGGTGAGTTTGTCCGAAATGCCGGGTGCTCCCGCAGCAAGTGATTCCGAGCGAGTGGCCGCCATTGCAAGCGATCCCGTTGCCTTGATGGATTTCATGGCCGGGCTTTCGCCGGAAAAGCAGATGCGGCTCATGAACAGCGTGGTGTAAGCCGCGCTACCCAAACAACCCGGTGGCCCAAGCGCCACCTTTTGAAACAGGAGGACTTCACATGTCCAAGACTCAAGTGGCTGCGGGTTCGCCCAATGCCCAATTTGTGCAGGCTGCCGGGCTGTTTTCGCAGTCCATGCAGCGCAATTCGACGCTCAACCGCATGGTGGGCAAGTTTCCGCAGGGCGAGTCTGGCGCCGCAAACACGCTCAAGCGCCAGACCAGCACCGATATGCCCATCGTTCGCTCGATGGACTTGACGCGCGGCAATGGCGATGAGGTGGAATTCCACTTCGTGCAGCCGGTTGGCGCATACCCGATCATGGGCAGCCGCATGGCTGAGGGCAAGGGCGTTGGCATGTCGCTGGACAAGGCGCGCGTGCGCGTGAACCAGGCGCGCTTCCCGGTGGATGTGGGCGATGCAATGACCGATCTGCGCTCGCCTGTGGAATTCCGAAAACTGGGCCGTCCGCTGGCTCAGTCGCTGATGGATTCGTACCAGGATCAGGCCATGCTGGTGCATCTGGCTGGCGCGCGGGGTTTTCACGACAACATCGAGTGGCGCATTCCGCTGGCCTCTCACCCCGATTTCGCCGAGATGGCGGTCAATGAGGTGAAAGCGCCTACAAAGAACCGCCACTTTATTGCCGATGGCGATGGCATCAAACCGTTCACCATTTCTGGCGGCGAGGTGGATTTGCAAAGCACGGATGTGCTGAGCATGGGCGTGGTGGATGCGGTGCGCACGATGGTTGAGTCGATTGCCCTGCCGCCGCCTGCCGTCAAGCTGCCTGGCGACAAGGTGGCTGAGGATTCGCCGCTGCGTTGCCTGCTGGTGTCGCCAGCGCAGTACCACAGCTTTGCGCAGGACAAGGATTTCCGGCAGTTCCAGGTGGCGGCCATGAACCGCGCATCTAAAGCGGAAAACCACCCCCTGTTCCTGGGTGATGTGGGTTTGTGGAACGGCGTGCTGATTTGCAAGATGCCCAAGCCGATCCGCTTTTATGCGGGCGATGAGATTCGCTATTGCGCGAATTTCGACAACGAGGTGGAAAGCGCGGTGACTGTGCCTGCCAGTTTCGGCACCACCCACGCCGTGGATCGCGCGCTGCTGCTGGGCGGCCAGGCGCTGGCGCAGGCGTTTGGTTCCAGCCGTCACGGCGGCCTGCCTTTCTTCTGGAAGGAAAAGTCGTTCGACCACGACGACAAGATGGAGCTGCTGATCGGCGCGATTCAGGGCTTTTCCAAGATTCGCTGGGCGGTGGATCAAGGCAATGGCGCCAAGCATTTCACCGACCACGGCGTGATGGCGATCGACACGGCTGTGCCCATCATCGGCGCGCGCCAGTAAGAGCCATAAGCAGGGCGGTCAAGCCCTGCTTTTTCCATGAACCCAATGAATTGACGGAGGCTGAAAATGGCCGTGATTACCCAAAACCGTTCCCTGCGCAACAACTTCGGCTCCACGCCCTGGGGAAATGCGCATGTTCTTCACTACACGCTGACCACGGATAGCAAGGGCGCTGCCGTGGCTTCGGATTCCACAGCGCCCATTGCCAGTGGCGACAAGGTGCGCCTGGGTGTTTTGCCTGCGGGCGTGACGCTGGCCGACAGCCTTGTGGTTGTGTCCGGGGCTATTACGGGCTTGGCTGGCAGTCTGGGATTCGAGTATGTGGATGGAGTTGACGGCGAGAGTGTGCCGCAGGATGCTGAGTATTTCGGTTCTGAATTGACGCTGAGCGCAACGGCGCGGCTGCGCAACGACACCAAGAGCGCGCCCGTGACACTGCCCAAGGATGCCTGGCTGGTGCTGACAGCCTCTGGCACGGCGTCTGCCGCAGGACGGGCCGATGTGCTGGTGACGGTGATTTCTTCTGGCGTGGCCTGATAGCTCAGGGCGGCCCGGCTGTGATGGCTGGCCGCCTTTTGTCTTTACACCTTAAAGAGGACGCAAAAGTGAAATTCATCCGTTTGCGCTACACGGGACGCAAGAACTACCGTGACAAGTTAATGCGTCTGGACTGGACGACGGGCGCTGAGCAACTGGTTACGCCTGAAGCGGCCCAGAAGCTGCTTCGCTTTGCCGAGTTCTCGCTTCCAGACAAAGGCAAGCCTGCCAAAGCCGAGGTGGGTGGCGAGGTTGAGGCCGCCACGCTGGCCGTGCAGCAGGTAGAGCAGCAAGAGCAGGCCATTGAGGCCACGCTGGAATCCGTGCTGACGGAGGTGGACATGATGGACAAGGACGCGCTGGAGGCAATGGCCGCGCGTTACGAGTCCAACCTTGACAAGCGCCGCAGCGTGCAGGCTTTGCGCCTTGAGGTGCGCAATCTGGTTGAGCAGTACGGAGTGCGTTGATGACGCTGGGCGATCTCATCCGGCGTTTTCGCATTCTTGCTGCGGATGTGGAGCAGCCGTACTTTTGGGCGGATGAGACGCTGACCGACTGGTTCAACGACGCGCAAGAGCAGGCTTGCATTCGTGGGCGGCTGATTCGCGAGGATGAGCGCCCGGATGTGTGCCGCATTGAGCTAAAACCGTGGCAGCACACGTACAAATTGCACCGATCTGTGTATGAGTTGATTCATGTGCAGATCAAGCCCGTTGCAGGGCCGGTGCGCAGGCTGTGTGTGCTGTCGCGCGAGCTGATGGACGCGGAGCGGCCGGGCTGGCGTGAAGATGACCGCCCGGCATCGGCGCTGGTGCAGGATGACACCACCTTGCGCGTGGTGGGCAGGATTGCGCCAGGCGATGTGCTGGAGCTGGAGTGCTATCGGCTGCCTCTGCGCCCGCTTGAGGATGAGGGAGATACGCCAGAAATCCATCAGGCGCACCACGTTCACTTGATCGAATGGGCGCTGCATAAGGCGTATAGCTGCGTGGATGCCGAGGTGTTCGACCCCAACCGCGCTGCGCTGGCCGAGCGCGCGTTTACCAGCTATTTCGGCCCGATGCCGCACAGCGACCTGCGCCGCATCACCCGTGAGGACGTGATTCACCACGTCCGTCCAGATTTTCCCTACTGATACAGGACGAAGGCCATGCTTGGATTCCCGCAGGCGCTGAAAAACCTTGGCGGCGTGGTGCGCGGCAAAGGAACGGAAACGTCGGACAGCAACCACGGCGAGATTGCAGAAGGCTCTTATGTGATGCCCGCCGACAGCACGCGCGAAATTGGCGAGAAGAACATGGCGGCAATGGGTATTGGCAAGTGGGCCAAGCATGACGCCAAGGATGTGCCGGTGGCGCTGAGCAAGGGCGAGTATGTGATGCCGCCAGAGCAGGTGCATGCCGTGGGTGCGCAGGCGCTTGACGCGATCAGGGACGCCACGCATCAGCCGGTGGCAAGAGGCTTGAGAAAGCCGGATGTGAAGCGGGCTTTGCTAGCCGATGGCGGGCTGGCGCAAGCGCCGCTGCCTGCTTTTTCCAGCGTAGACGAGGCGCGCAAGGCCATTGCGCAGATGCAGGCCGCATCCAGGGTGAAGATGGCGCAAGATGGCGCTTTGTCGCCATTCATGGCAAAACCAGCTCCTGCGCCAGCGCCAGCGCCAGCGGATGGTTTTCGCACTTTCTCCAATGCGGATGCGGCCCGCAATGAGCTGGCCCGGATGCATGCAACATCGCGTGCGAACATGGCCCGGTATGGCGCTTTGCCGCCTTCGATGGTGACGGCCAGCTCCCAGCCGCAGATGCCGCGTGAGCGCCAGTATCTGGCCGATGGCGGTCTGGCGACAGAGGATGAGTTGCGGCGGCAGCAAATGGCCGGTGGCGGCACTGCGCCGACCACGCAACGGGAGTTCCGCGCGCAGCAGCTGGCGCAGCAGCAGCAGGCAAGGGCCGCATCACGCGCAGAATGGATGGCCGACTACGACCGGGCCGCCGCGCAACAGGCTGCCGAGGCAAGGCAGGCGGCTGCAACGAGGCTGCAAAACTCTGTGCTTAGACCATACCGCGACCCGACCGCAGCGCCTGCAAGCCCTGCGGCATCTCCTCTTGGCGCAAGGGCGGGCGATGCTTTCATGCCTGCAATGGATGTGGGCAAGCATGATTTCGGAGCGCAGCCAAAGCCATCTGCCACGGCGCAAGGCGTTTCGCCGCCTGCCGCGCAAGGCGAATCTGCCGGTCAATGGGGCGGCTCTTCATGGATCAAGCGGGCAGCGCCACAGCAGTTCGCCAGCGCTGCGGGTGAAAACCCGTTCGGGTTGCGTGTTGCTGGCGCGCAGCCATCTGTTGGCGCGCAAAGCGGCCAGGCCGCAGTGGCTTCAAGCGACGATGGAACAATCCGCTTTGACCGAGCCACGAATACCTACAGCGGCAAGAACATCGGCCCGGATGCAGCGATTGAAGGCGGACGGCAACTTGGCGGCTCGGTGAGCAATGGCGTGGATTCGGGCGCGGCCAGCGCGCAGCGCGTGGCGCAGATTTACCGCAGCATGGCCGCTGGCAATGGCGCTGGGCAAGGCATTTCTGTGCCCACGGTGTCGCGCAGCGGCAATGACTGGGGCGCACGAAATGATTTGCGAAGCGCACGCATCAGCGCCAGCAGCATGACCAACCAGCCGGGATATGGCGGGATGATTCGGGGACGCCACATGATTGGCGGCGTGCAGGGCAAGTCTGCGGCTCAAGCTCAGTACGAATCTCTGCTTGCAGCCGATCAGGCGGCGCGCGGGGCGAATGCAACACTGGCGCAGGAAGGCATGCGTCAGCAGGGCGGCTTGATGCAGGAGGCGGCGCGCCAGCGCGGCCAGTTGCAGCAGGCGCAGATGCAGGCGGGCACTGAGCGCGCCAAGCTTGGTCTGGCCGAGCGCCAGCAGGCGGAACTCGAGCGCAATGGCGTGATAGAGCGTGGCGTGGCCGAGCTTGGCTTAAATCAGGCAATGCGTCTTGAGCAGGCGCAGCGCGACTACGACAGCGCCAGCACGCCCGAGGCGCGCGAGACGGCCAGGCAACGGCTGATGGCGCTGCAAGGCAAGCAAGCGGGCGGCGACTGGGTTGTTCACGTCACGCCATCGATCAAGAATGCTGACGGCTCCATCAGCGAAGGTTCAGTGATCCGCTCCAACAGGCAAACGGGCCAGGTGGAGCGGGTGAATGTAGCCGCACCGCTTCCGCCCATATCCGAGAACCCGCAAGCCATTGCCATCAAGAACAATGGCAAATTGAGCACTGAGCAAAAGGCCGAAGAGCTTCGCAAGCTGGGCTACACGGAAGTCTAAGCGCGCAGCATATTCGATTGACTCCTTGGAATGTTTGCCTGCCATGTTGGTGGGCTTTTTTTCTGGCTTCCCTATAGAGTTCGACAACATGTGCTGAGCGATACACCATGCCTGGCATGGGACAAATCAGCGACTTTCTGAACGACAAAACGCCTTCTGCCACGCCGCCCGATAGGCAGAAAAAAGGGGCGATCAGCCAGTTTCTGTCTGACGCTGCGCCGCCAGATCGCGGCATTGGCGGATGGGCACGTGATGCGGCAGCCTGGGGCACGAAGGCGGCCATTGCGGTTCCCGAGGCCGTGGTTGGCCTGGCCGATATACCCACTGGCGGGCGTGTGGGCAAGGCGCTGGAAGATGCCGGTGTCCGCTTCAAAGACGCACGAGAGGCCGCCAATGAATGGCACTCCGATGCCACCAAGCAGGCGCAGCGCAAGTTTCAGGAGGCCGAAGGGTTTGGCGGCAAGCTGAGGGCCGCCATCGAGAACCCGTCCAACATCGCTGGAGCGATTATCGAATCTGCCCCGTCCATGTTGGCTGGCGGCGTGGCCGCACGAGGCATTCAAGCGGCTACACGGCTTGGGCAGATGGGCACCAAGGGCGCTGTGGCCGCTGGCGCGTTGGGCGAAGGCTTGATGGGCGCTGGCTCTGCCGCCGAGCAAATCCGGCAGGAAAGCAAGGACGGCCTGCTGACGCCTGAGCAAACCGGCTACGCCGCTGCGACAGGCGCTGCCACGGCGGGTTTTGGCTTGTTGGGCGGCAAGATCGCTCAGCGTCTTGGCGTTGGCGACGTGGATACGATGGTGGCCCAAGGCGCTAAGGGCATGGCCGATGACGCGGCCAATCCGCTGCTTACCCAGCAAGCGGCCAAGAGCATCCCACGCCAAGTCATTGAGGGCGCTATCAGCGAAGGCTTGCTTGAGGAGCTGCCGCAGTCGGTAGCCGAGCAAATCTTGCAGAACCTGGCGCTGGATAAGCCCTGGCATGAGGATGTGGATTCTGCCGCCGTCATGGGCATGCTCTCTGGCGGCGCGATGGGCGCAGGCGCGTCTGGTGTTAGGGCTTTTACGCGGGGAACGCCTGCGCAAGATGCCCCGGCAGATACACCAGAGCTTCAAGCCCCCGCCGAGCCGCAAGCCGATCCCCAAATCGACCTGCAAACCGGGCTGCAAGCTGATCCCCAAACCGACCTGCAAATCGCCCCCGATGCGCAACAGGGCGCACCCGCCCCAGACCTGCAAGCCGATGCCCTTGCATCAGAGGTTGCCGAGCCTGCCCAAGCGGCCGCTCAAGATGAAGGCGTAGTCACGCAAGATGACGGTGCAATCACGCAAGGCAGCTATGAAGATGATAGTGGTGTCACCGAGGAAGCAGCCAATCAACCCGCCCCGATCAAGCCCAGCGAGGCCATGGGCTTGCGCGCTGAAGATGGCGCGCTGTCTGCCGCTGCGGTGCAGGCCGTGGATTCGGGCGCTTCGGCACAGCTGCAACAGGCTGCGGCTTTGAGCGAGGCGGCCAGCCAGGCCAAACCTGCCCAGAAGTCCGAGCGTTTCCAGCGGGCCAAGCAAGAGCAATCCACACAGAGCACGCTTGCCGGGCAAGTGCAGGCCGCGCAGGACACCGGCATCAACCCGGAAACAGGTGAGATTGCGGGCGCTCCGCATTTGGCCGGCATGACTGGCGAGCAGCTTTCGGCCATGTACCGCAGCGCACAAGCGCCGGAGGTGCGGCGACAACTGGCGCAGGAGCTGCTTCACCGACGCCAGGTGCGCGAGCAGCAGGCACAGCAAAGCGAGATTTCAACCACGCAGAAAGGAACCAGCGATGGCGCTCAAACCCATCAAACCCAGCAAATGGCGGCGCAAGGAGAGCAAGCGCGAGCAGCGCAAGCGAGCGCTTTTGCCGCAGCCCAAGGATTTCCCGCAGCCGGAGCAGCTGGTGACGTTCAAGCCGCTGGGCTGACAGCAGCGCCCGAATCCGCGCCGGAGTTCACCACGCTGCAAAAAACCGATGGCGGCAGCGTGACGGTGCGCACGGCTGATTTGCGCGGCGGCGTGCAGAGCCTGGCCACGTTCACCGAGGACGGCAAACGCCGGGCACCGAGGGTGGACAGGGCCAGCTTGGTGCTTCCCGAGCAGCAGCAGGTTCAAGCGGGTGATCTGCCCAAACCCACGGGCAGCTTTGCCAACCGCATGCGCATGCTGGTGCGCACGGCGCTGGGCCGCAAGGATGGGAACAAGGCGTTTATCGAGATTGCGCCGGTGAGCGATGATGTGGCCGCGCGTGTCAAGACTGATGCTGGCTTGGATGTGGCTGGGTTCAAGCATTCCCTGGATGAGTCTGCCATTCGTCACATCATTGGCAGCCACGGGAATCAGGCGGTTGAGCGCGCTCGCGGCCAAGAGGCCATTACGGAAGATGACTTTGCCAGGCTGCAAGAGGTGGTGGCATCGCCTGACAAGATCGAGCGCGGCCATGACACGGATGACGGAAAGCCAACCGTGGTGTTTCAAAAAAGCATTGGTGGCACGATGTATTACGTGCAGGAAGTGCGCAACCGCCGTGGCAAGCTGGCGGCGAAAACGCTGTGGAAGACCCGAGGCGTGCCACCTGCGGCAGCCGAAGCTGGCTTGGCGCATACGTCCGAAACGCCCGCTCGCAGCGCTTCCACAGCGCAGCCGAGTTTAACGACAGATGGCGGCACTGGCAATCGGCAGGCAGATGGCGCGGCAGATGCGCAGCCAGGGCTGAGCCGCGATGGCGGCCAGCGTGATGTGCCGCAGCGGCAAAATGCAAGACATGAGCAACGATCCAGAACCGCATCTGGCATCCCCGCAGGATTGCCAGCCCAATCAGATGCAGAGAGCCGATACCTTGAGCAGCGAATCAACCGATGGCTTGCCGCTGACGGAAACCAAAAAGGTAGGTGGAGGGCTAATCGGATCAGCGCCGTATCGCTGCCGCACGCTCTCCGTCATGCATTGGCTCGATTCACTGACGCCACAGGAACGCGAGTCGTTCTATTCCGAAACCTCACCCCGCAAGTAGATGACTTCAATGGCGTCAACTTCCGCGATGGCATCATTTACATCAATGAAACCAGCCAGCACCCGCTGACACTGACGGCAGCGCACGAGTGGGTTCATAACCTGCGCAAGACGCACCCTGAGCTGTACCAGCAACTGGAAGATGAGGTGCGCAGGCAGGGCCGCCTGGATGCATGGCACGCCCGCAACATCCGCGAAGAAGGCATGGATCGCGGGCGTGACCATGCCATTGAGGAGCTGACGGCATCAGCGGTGTCGGACGCTATGACCGACCCGCAGTTCCTGCAACGCCTGGCCCAGCGCAATCAGGGTCTGTTTCAGCGTGTGGCGCGGGCGTTTCTGGAGTTCTTGGACACGCTCTCCCAGGGCTGGCGCGATCAGGGCAGCAACCAGTACCTGCAAGATGTTGAGGCATTCCGCGACAAGCTGGCTGCCGTGCTGGATGTGTACGAGCGCCAGGACGGGCGCGCAGGCGGTGTGTCAGAGGCGATGTTTCAGCGCGCTTGGCACGGCACGCCGCACCGGGGTATTGAGGACGAAGGCTTCCAGCTGAACAAGATTGGCTCAGGCGAAGGTGCGCAGGCATTTGGCTGGGGCATTTACTTTGCCAGCCAGCGGGAAGTGGCCGAGGGCTATCGGGGCAAGCTGTCTGATGTGAGTTATGAAATCAGCATTAATGGCGACGATCCTTACACCTACATTGAGAGCGAAGGCATTTGGCAGGATGAGCGTGGCAACCAGCTGGAAAACTCCGATGCGCTGGTGGCCGAGGCTTTGCGCCTGGATGATGTGGAGGGCTTGCGCGATGCGGTGCAAGAGGCGCTGGAAGATGAAGATGCGGACGCCGTGCTGTGGCAGGACAAAGAGCACGACCTGTCTGACGCTCAAGCCGCGTTGGAGACGCTGGACAACGAGCCAGATTTATTTGAGCTGAAAGAACAGCGCGGCCAGCTCTACCAAGTGGAAGTGCCCGAGGACAGCGACTTGCTGGATTGGGACAAGCCGCTGAGCCAACAGCCGCCCAAGGTGCGCGATGCGCTGCGCAGCCTGGGGGTGGATACAAATGAGCAAGCGCTGGCCGATTACGACGACGCCTTGCTGTCTGCGCTGTTTGATGACGGCCCGGCGCCCGGCAAGATGCCGCGCGACCCCAGCGGGCAGGATGTGTACCGCTCACTTGGCAGTCCGCAACAAGCCAGCGAGCGGCTGCTTGAGGTGGGTATTCCTGGTCTGCGCTATCTGGACGGAAACAGCCGTGGCGCTGGCGAAGGCAGCCACAACTATGTGATCTGGGACGAAGCGCTTCTGACGCCAGAGGCGGCGCAGATTCAGCCGATGTACAGCCGCAGACCGGCCACCAAGGCCGCCTATGAGGCGCGCATTGATGCGCTGTTTGCGGGGCAGAAGGCGGCAGGCCCAGAAAGCGGCGTTCGCGTGCTTGACCGCAGTGACGTTCTGGCAATGCTGGGTTTTGGCGATGGCCCGGTTCAGTTGGCTGAAGGCAAAGTCAAGGCCAGTCCAGATAACCACCCACACATGACGGCTGCCGTGTGGAAGAAAGTGCCTGAGTGGCTGGAGAATCCGGCAGCCGTGTTCGACAGCGACACCGTTCCTGGATCGCTTGTGTTGATTGCGCCCGAGTTGGTTGCAGGCGCGCCAGTTCGGATGACTGTCAAGCCGGCCAAGGGCGGCGGCTCGCAGGTTCACATTCTCACCAATGCCTATGACGCGCACGGGCGCGCGCCATTTGGTAGGTGGCTAAGTGACGGTCTTGCTTATCTGGTTGACCAAAAAACATTCCCGGCTGTTTTGGAAGCGTCTGGGCTGCAATTGCCCCGCACGGCATTCCAAAACAAACCGGGAACGCGCAGGATTCTAACCGAGAAGAACCTTGCAGGCTGGCGCAGGAGCAACAGCGCGGCGTTCATGTTTGGCGGGCAGCGGGCGCAAACTGCCAACCAGCATGCGCTGGATTCGGCCAAGGCGCGCATCGAAGCAGGTGAGGATGCTGAAGCTGTGCGCCAGGATACGGGCTGGCACAAAGGCACAGATGGCAAGTGGCGCTTTGAGATTGATGACAGCCAGGCCCAGTGGAACAAGTACGGCCTGCGCCGCAAGAACCTGACCTTTGGCGATGTGTACGACCGGCTGCGCGAGCGTGGCCTGTTCCATTCCGTGGGCAACCTGCTCAAGCATGACCGGCTGTTTGCCGCCTACCCGCAACTGCGCGGCATGCTGGTGACGCCGGAAACCGGGGTGGGCAATGCCAGCTTTGTGGAGGAGACAGACGCGGCCAAGCGTGCGCAGGGTGTTTTGGGAGAAGTCCGGATTCGTCGTGACCTACCACTGGATGAAGCGCTCTCGAGCATGCTACACGAGTTGCAGCACGCGGTGCAGAACGCAGAAGGCTTTGCCCGTGGCGGCTCTCCGCTCGAATTCTCTGACGACATGTTGCCGCAGGATGTTGTGCGCGCAGCGGAAGAAAAGCGCCAGCGCGGCATGGACATGATTGGCGGGCGCAAGCATTGGGACGGTATTGAGCTTCAGCGCGAAGCGAACCAGATGCTTGAACAGGCACGTATTGATGCTTACCGCAAGCTGGCAGGCGAAATTGAGGCGCGCAACACGCAGGCGCGCGCAGGGCTGAGCGCAGATGAGCGCCGCGCCACCGCCCCTTCGTCCACACAAGACATTGCCGATAGCGAAGCGATTGTGCTGTGGCAGGACACGGTTTTGCCCATGCCTGCGGCTCTTGCGCAAAGCCGTGACACAAATGGATTTGCACAGTCTGCCGCCGCCAGGGCCCGCGTGGCGCAGGTGCAAGAGCGCGTGAACGCCATTACCGCCAATTGGGCCAATGCGCCCGAGGTGGTGGTGGTGCATGACATGCAAGACGCCAAGGTGCCCAAGGCCGCGCGCGATGCGGATGCGGCGCAAAAGAGCCAGGGCGGCACGGGTGAGCCGCTGGGCTTTTTCCATGACGGCAAGGTGTACATCATCGCCAGCCAGACGCCGACCACGGCTGCGGTGCAGCAGGTGCTGTTCCACGAGGCGCTGGGGCACTATGGCTTGCAGGGGGTGTTTGGCGAGCGGATGCACTCGATCTTGAACCGGGTGGCGCTGGCGCGGCGCGAGCAGGTCAAGGCCAAGGCCAGGCAGTACGGGCTGGATTTCAGCACGCCCAGCCAGCGGCGCATGGCGGCGGAAGAGGTGCTGGCCGAGATGGCCGAGCAGAACCCGCAGATGGGGCTGGTGCGCGAGGCGATTGCGGCCATTCGCACCTGGCTGCGCGAGCACATTCCGGGCTTTGACAACCTGCGGGTGACAAACGACGAGATCATCCGCAGCTATCTGATGCCTGCGCGGCGCTTTGTGCAGCAGGGCGCGGGCCGGGGCGATGGGCGGCAGGTGAGTTTCAGCCGCCAGCCGCAGGGCCAGTCTGATGAGGACAAGGCGCGCATCTTGCAGGGCGAGCCGGTGGCAACCGTGCGAATTGAGGATGTGCCTGATGGTGGTTTTGCCGATGTGGTGCGTTGGGCGTCAGATTTGTTTTCCCGCCAAGGCGGTCAAGCGGTCAACCCGGTCATTGGGACGGTGTTGCTGAATGAGCAATCGGCTCGTGATGCGATGGGGCACGGTGGCGCCAATACCGCCAAGAAAGCAGCCTTTGCTGCGGTCAAGGATGTGATCGAGCGCGGCGCGCTGGTGATGCAGGCAGCGCATGGGCGTCAGGACAGCTTTTACATTGCTGCGCCGGTGAGTATTTCCGGGCGAGAGAATGTGGTCACGGTTCTGGTGCGGCGTGACATGAACACCCAGCGGATGTACTTGCACAGTGTGACGCTCAAGGAAAATCTCCTGAAGCCGAGCGTATCTGCTGCTGACGCCAAAGCATCCGAGCCACACAGCGCAACAACTTCAGGAGACGGACAAAGCATAGCGCAAAGCGTGCAAGGCCGCAAGGCAGATTCCGCCGAAGTGGCCGCGCAGTTGCAGCGCCTGTTGCGCATGGATGTGGGCGACACCCCCATGTTCCGCCGCAGCCAGCCCGTGACGGAATCGGCGGGCCTGCGTGCCATGAGCGCCAGCGCGATTGACCAGATCAACGCGGCTTTTTCGCACGAGGGCACGGTGAGCTGGTGGCACAAGACGATTGGCACGATGCGCAATCTGGCCGAGCGCTCGCCTGCGTTCAAGCCGGTGTTCGAGACGGCGCAGCGATTTATTGACGATGTGTCGATGCTGGCCAACGATGCGGCGGACATGGCCCCGCGCCTGCTGCCCAAGCTGGAGAGCTGGCGCGATTTGGGCAAGCGCCCGGTGAGTGCGCAAGACAGCAAGGCGGTGGCGCTGCCGCTGTTTGAGGGCACTTTGTCTTGGGGGCGCGATGTGGATGGGCGGGCGGTGCTGGCCGATGAGCTGGCGCGCAAGTACGCCAGCCTGAGCGCGGATGAGAAGGCGCAGATGATGCTCAAGGCGGGCAAGCTCAAGCCCGAGGTGCTGAAGATGTGGCGCGGGCTGGAGGTGAGCGCGTATGAAAAAGCGGTGGACAGCCGCTTTGAGGGCACGGTTTTGAAGCCAGGCGTGGTGTTCAGCGATGCGGAGCTGAGGGATTTGTTCAAGGCCACGCCTGAGCAGATCAGCCTGTACCGCGAGGCGCGCCGGGCGATTGACCGCTCGATTGACATGACGGCGCGGGCGGATATGTTGCGCGCCGCCGGGGATGACTATGCGCCGATGCGGGATGTGGTGCTGGAAGCGCCGACACTGACGGAGGCGGCCACCTTGCTGATTGAGTCGATGGAGGCGGATGCGAAGTCTGATGCCGAACGGCGTGATGTGCTGGCCGATGCGATGGAGGCCGTGCGCCAGCGGCTGGATTCTGCCGAGCGTTTGCAGCGTGAGGGTTATGCGCCGCTGACGCGCTTTGGGCGCTACACGCTGGATGTGGTGGACAAGGACGGCAAGCGCCTTTTCTTTGGCATGTACGAGAGCCGCCGCGAGTCGAACATTGCGCGGATTCAGCTTGCCAGCACCTTCCCTGGCGCGACGGTGACGCAGGGCACGCTGAGCGAGCAGGCGTTCAAGCTGTTTGCCGGGGTGACGCCCGAGAGCGTGGAGCTGTTTGGCAACATGCTGGGGCTGGGCCAGGGCGATGAGGCGCAGGACAAGGTGTTTCAGCAGTACATCCAGCTCACCAAGAACAACCACAGCGCGATGAAGCGCATGCTGCACCGCAAGGGGATTGCTGGCTATAGCGAGGATGTGGGCCGTGTGCTGGCTTCGTTTGTGTATGCCAACGCGCGCCAGGCGGCTGCTGGTTTGAGTGCGGGTAGGTTGGACAAGGCGATCAACGCCATTCCGAAGTCGCAGGGCGAATTGAAGGATGTGGCGATGGGCTTGCGCGCGTACATTCAGGAGCCGCAGGAGGAGGGCCAGGCGATTCGCGGGATGCTGTTTGCGCAGTATCTTGGCGGCTCGGTGGCGTCGGCCTTTGTGAACATGACGCAGCCGTTTGCCGTGACCACGCCCTGGCTGAGCCAGTTTGGCGGCATGCGCCAGGCCGCAGGGCAGATGGCGCGGGCGCTCAAAGACATGGGCACGCGGGGCTTCAAGTATGAGGATGACCTTGCCAAGGCGATGAAGCGCGCCGAGGATGATGGCGTGGTGTCGCCGCAGGAGATTCACATGCTGATGGCGCAGGCGCGCGGATCGGGTTCGCTGCGCTCTGGCGATGGCACACGCTCTGGCAATGCGCGGGCGGCGCTGTCCAATACCTGGGAGCGCACGAAGGTGGCGTGGGGACAACCTTTCGCTTTGGCCGAGCAGTTCAACCGGCGCTCCACTTTCATTGCGGCTTACCGCATTGCCAAGGCGCAGAAGATGTTTGACCCGGATGCGTTTGCGCGCCGCGCAGTGCTGGAAACGCAGTTTCTCTACAGCCGCGCCAACAAGCCGCGCTGGGCGCGCGGGGCTGTTGGTGGCGCGCTCTTTACCTTCAAAACGTATAGCGTGAGCTACCTGGAGCTGATGGATCGCATGTGGCGGCAGGGCGGGCCTGAAGGCAAGCGCGCTGTGGCCTGGGCAATGGTGACGCTGATGCTAATGGGCGGTGCGGGCGGCCTGCCTTTTATGGAGGATTTGGAGGACTTGATCGACGGTGTGGCGCAGGTGATGGGCTACAACTTCAGCAGCAAGCAGGCGCGCCAGCAGTTCATGGCGCATGTGCTGGGCAAGGAGTTGGCTGCTTTCATGGATCAGGGCATTTCCGGGTTGCCTGGTGCGCCGGTGGATGTGTCTGGCCGCCTGGGGATGGGCAACCTGTTGCCTGGCACGGGTTTGTTCATGACCAAGCAGAACCGCAGCCGCGATTTGCTGGAGATGGTGGGGCCTGCCGGTGACTTGGTGGCGCGCGGGTTTACGGGCGCGGGCAAGGTTCTGACCGGCGATGTGGCAGGCGGTGTGATGGAGATGGCTCCCACGGCGGTGCGCAATGCAGCCAAGGGCGCAGATATGGCGGCCACGGGCATGTACCGCGACAGCAAGGGCTACAAGGTGCTGGACACCACGATGCTGGAGGCAGCGGCCAAGGCCATAGGCTTTCAGCCGCGCAGCGTGGCGCAGGTGCATGAGGCCAACTCGTTCATGCAGCGCAGCACGAGCTTTTACCGGCAGATGAGCGCCGAGATCAAGGCGCAGTGGGCCAAGGCGGTGTTTGAAAAAGATGCGCAGGCTCTGGCGCGGGCAAGGCAGCGCGTGGAGGACTGGAACCGCAACAACCCGGAGCAGCCTATCAGGATTGAAGTGCCAGACATTATGCGGCGCGTGCGTGAGATGGGCAAAGACCGCACACAGCGCATTGCCGACAGCGCTCCAGTGGCGCTGCGCGAGCGCATGCGGGAGATGGCTGCCGAGATGGATTAAGCCCGTGCGTGCCGTATAGAGTTTGCCGGATGGGGCGTCCATGGGAACACTGGCGGCCATGTTCCCGCCCCCCATCAAACAGAACCTGCGCATCTACCAGGGCGCGACGTTCAAGCACGTCTGGACGTGGCTGTCAGGCGATGCGCGCAACACCGCCGCGCCGGTTGACCTGACCGGCTGCAAGGCGCGCATGCAGGTGCGCGAGACCCACGACATGGCCGAAGTGCTGCTGGATGTGTCCACCGATGACGGGCGCATCCGCCTGGGCGGCGCGGCGGGCACGATTGAGCTGTACCTGCACGACGAGGAAACCGAGGCGCTGCGCTTTGACCGTGGCGTGTACGACCTTGAAATCGAGTTTGCCAACGGCGAAAAACGCCGCCTGTTCGCAGGCACGGTGACGCTCAGCCCGGAGGTGACGCGTGGCTAACGCAACGACCGTGATCGAAACCAGCGTCACCGCCGTGGAGGTGATAGAGGCGTCTGGCCGCCAGGGGCCGCCCGGCCCCAAAGGCGACCCTGGCCCGCAGGGCGATCCTGGCCCCCGCGGCGAGACGGGCGCGGGCATCACGATGCAGGGCACGGCAGCGTCCGTGGCCGATCTGCCCAATACCGGCAACCCGGGCGATGCCTACGCCGTGGGCGGGCGCATCTACATGCGCACCACAGCGGGCGCGTGGGTGGACACCGGCCCGGTGGGCATCCCAGGCAAGGACGGGCAAATCCGATTTACCGGCCACGGCGATCCGCCCGTGGTCATCGCCGGTGCGTCCCCCGGCGATACCTACCTTGACCTGGACACAGGCAACGTCTTCAAACTGGTTTGAAAGGAAGCGACACATGGCATGGCAACAAGTCTCCAACCTCCGTGGCCCCAAGGGTGACCGTGGCGAGCAAGGCCCCAAGGGCGACCCCGGCCAGGACGGCAAGGGCATCAGCATTGCGGGCAGCGTAGCCACTTACGGCGATCTGCCCGGCAACCTGGGCGCAGGCGATGCGGGCAAGGGCTATCTGGTGCAGGCCGATGGCCTGCTGTACGTCTGGGGCGGCACGGAGTTTCCCGCCAACGGCGCGGGTGTGGCGTTCAAGGGCGACAAGGGTGAACAAGGCCCCAAGGGTGACGCAGGCCCCAAAGGCGACCCCGGCCCGCAGGGTTTGCCCGGCCCCGCAGGCAACCCCGGCGCGGACGGCCAGCCCGGCGCAAAGGGTGATCCTGGCGAGCAAGGCCAAAAGGGCGACCCCGGCGCGCCCGGCACCAAGTGGCACCACGGCAGCGGCGCGCCCGGTGCGGTGCCCGGCGCGACGGCGGGCGACTTTTATCTGGACGTCACGGACGGCACGGTGTACGTTCTGAGTTGAGCAATGGCCTGGGACAAACTTTTCGGGCTTGGCGACTTCGGCGGCAAACCCGTCGATGTGGCCGATTGGCAGATTGCGGATTTGAAAAGCAGCTCGTCCGTCGCGAAGGGCAAGCTGTACCACGCCACGAGCGATGGCCGCCTGCTGCTGGGCTTGTCGAACAACTCCTTTGCGGAGTACCGACCCGACGTGCACCCGACCAAAGAGACCTGGGAGGGCAAAGTCGCGGCCTGCTGGGGCGATGGCAACCCGATGACGGCCTACGCCGCGTTTCAGGGTCACACGGCCTTGCGACCGGTGGACTTGAGCGCTGTCGACCTGGCGATTCCGTTTACCGTGCGCGTGCCCACGACGGTGAGCAAGTTGCAGTGGTTCGGCATGTCCACGCTGGCGAACGCTTACTACGTGAGGCTGGTTTCGGTCCGTCGCGACGATGATGGCTACGGCGCGCCGCCCCGGCTGGTGCCCGACAGTGAGCTGTTGTCGCAAACCACGATCTCCATGACCAACTTGCAGTGGGGGCAGCTTTCGCTTGGCGGGGCCAAAACCCTGCATCCGAGTGGCCGCTACGTGCTGGTTGTGGGCAGCGACAGCACATACAACTACGGCTGCATATCGTCCGTTGGCGTGCGCATGACGCCCAACCGTCCGCACACAGAGCCTTTTGCCCTGATGGGCAGCAACATCCCCGGCGTGGGGCAGTGGAATGGCGATGTGCTCTGGGGCTTGCCCAGGGCGTTTGCGATCACCAAATGGGCGGACGAGCTGTCCCCCGCGACCCCCAACAGCCAATGGGGGAGCTACTCCGCCCCGTTCTTCATGCTGACGTAAAGGGTGGGCGATGGGGGAAGAAAGCACAAAAGGCGTCAGCCGCGTCATCGACTTCCGTGTGCCCCTGCCCTGGCTGGCCGGGGCGGCGGTGTCGCTGGCGGCGTTCATGTTCAACCTGCATGCGGACGTGCGCCAGCTGCTGCGCGACAGCAACAAGACGCAGTCTGTCGTGGAGTCCACCGACTCCAAGCTCAGCACCATCACGGCGGAGATCGCTCTGCTCAAGCTGCGCATGGACACGGTGGAAAACGGCCTGAAAGTCCTGCAAGGCAGCCGTGCTGCCAAGGAGCCATGACATGCGCACATCCGCGCGCGGCATCGCGCTGATCAAGGAGTTTGAAGGGTTCCGCGCCAAGGCGTACCAGGACGCCGTGGGCGTGTGGACGATTGGCTACGGCTTCACCAAAGGGGTGCGCCCGGGCGACACCATGAGCCGCGCCCAGGCCGAGGCGCGCCTGCGCGAGGAGCTGATCGCCTACGAGCACGGTGTGTTGCGTGCCGTGCACGGCCAGGCCACGCAGTCGCAGTTCGATGCGCTGGTGAGCTTCGCCTTCAACGTGGGCGTGGCGGGTATGAGCAAGTCCACGGTCATCAAGCGCCACAACGAGGGCAATTACCAGGCGGCCGCCAGAGCCTTTGGCCTGTGGAACAAGGCTGGCGGGCGCGTTCTCAATGGCCTGACGCGCCGCCGCGCCGCCGAGAGCGCGCTGTACCTGACGCCCGAGCCGGCGCAGGCCAAGACGCAGGTGGCGGTGGATGAAGAAGAACCCGTCTCCGACATGACGCATGAAGTGGAACCTGAGCGGCCTATGGCGGCCAGCCAGATCAACCGCGCTGGCGTGGTGGCCGGGGGCGCGGCGGCGGTGGCCACGGCCACGGAGGTGGCGCAGCAAGTGGGCACGGTCAAGAGCACGGCGGACATGCTGGGCAGCTGGCTGGTGCCGGTGCTGCTGCTGGCCGTGGCGGGCCTGTGCGCCTATATCGTGTGGGAGCGTGTGAAGCAGCGCAAGGAGGGCTGGGCATGAGCTGGCTGCCGCTGGTGCTGGGGTTTGCCAGGCGGCACTGGCGCTGGCTAGCCGCTGCGGCGGCAACGGGGTTGCTGATGGTGCTGTATACCGCGCATCTGAAGCTGCACTACCAGAAAGGCTACGCCGCCGGGCAGCTGGCGTTGCGTGCGGAGATGGACGCCCGCATCATCGAAGCGCAGCAGCAGGTGCTGGCGCTGGAGCGGGCCACGACGCAGCGCGAGCAGGCGCTGCAAGCGTTGATTGACCAGCGAGAACAGGAGGCCCGCAATGCCCAGGCGGAGTACGAGAAACGTGTTGCTGACGCTGACGCTAACACTGAGCGGATGCGCGGGCGGCTTGACCGCATCACCAGAGCCTACGCCCGTGACTGCCAGCAGGCAAATGCAGCTGCCGCCGCTGCCGGAGCGCGCCCGCCAGCCGGTTGCGCCATCGGACTGCTTGCCAAGCTGCTTGGAGAAACACAGCGAGAGGCTGCGCGATACGCAAAAGCAGCTGATGAAGCTCGACGGGCCGGAATGATGTGCGAGCGCGCCTACGACGGGGCGCGCAAGGCTTTGCAGGACGCCACGCCGTGAGTGCGCAGGCCATCCCGCTGCCGCGCCTGGGCATGGATTTGCTCAGCGAGGATGCGCAGCTGCCGCATGGCGCGGTGCGCCGCGCGGTGAATGTGGATATCGACCGCGACGGGCAGTTCAGCGCGCGCGGCGGTTTTCGCACACATCTGTCGGGAAGCGGATTTTGCGCCATTGGCGCGTGGGGGCAGCGGGTGTGGGTGCAGCGCGGCGGGCAGGTGTTCTGGCTGCTGCCGGACAGGAGGCTTGCGCCTTTGCTGGATGCCGGTGGCAGCCAGCCGGTGGCCGCGCATGTCCACAACGGGGATTTGTGGCTGGCTGCGGCGTCTGGCCTGTGGCGCGTGCGCGCTGGCCAGGATGATGCGCGCCAGGCTTCCGTGGTGGATGCGCGTCCGCGTGTGAGCGGCACGGACACGGGCGCGCTGACGCCGGGCGTGTATGGCGTGGCGCTGTCGCTGATTGAGGCCGATGGCACGGAGTCGCCCGCCGTGTGGTTGGGCGCGGTGCGCTCGGGCGGCGGGCTGGCGCTGGATGGCCTGCCGGTGCGCATGGGGATGCGGTGGCAGGTGTATCTGACGCCTGCCGATGGCGATGTGCTGTACGCCGCAGAGCGCGTGGACGCGCTGCTGCCGCGCCTGGCGGTGGGCGCGCCGCCTGCCGGGCAGGTGTGCGAGACGCTGGGGCTTGCGCCTTTGCCGGGCGGCCATGCCGTGTGCGCCAAAGGGGCGCGGCTGTATGTGGCGCGCGGGGACACGCTGTGGTTTTCAAGGCCGTTTCGCCCCTGGCTGCATCACCCGGCGCATGACTTCGTGCGCTTTGTGGGGCGCATCCGCGTGCTGCTGGCGACCGGCGGCGGGCTGTATGTGGGCGACGACAGTGGCGTGTGGTGGCTGGGCGGCGATGACCCGGACAGCGCGCGCATGGCGCTGGTCACGGATGCGCGGGCGGTGCAGGACTCGGGCCTGCTGCTGCGCCAGACGCCGGGCGGCGCGCCGCAGGCGTTGTGGCTGGGTGAGCAAGGCTACATGCTGGGCGATGCCGCCGGGCAGGTGCGCGCCATGCAGCCGGGGCGTATTGCCGTGGATGCGGCGCACACCGGGCGATCGGTGTACCTGCGGCGCAATGGCCGCGCGCAGGTGGTCACGCTCACGGCCATCTACGAACCCCGCGCGCTGGCCGTGCCGCTGGGGCAGGCTATGGATTTGCCGCAAGGCGTTCACTAAAGGAAAAGGAGATCGAGATGATCGACAAGCACATTCGCCGCCATGCGCGCGAGTTCTGGCAGCGGTTTCGCTCGCACAAGTTCGAAAAGACCGAGTCGGGCCTGTACTTCCCGGCTGCGCGCGTTGCTGCGGGCGGGGTGTACAGCTTCAGCCCGGACGGCGGCAAGACCTGGCAGGACGCGCCCAACCTGATTACGGAGCAGGGCCGCGAGCACCTGCTTGGCGTGGCGCTGGCCGGGCAGTCGGCAGTGGCTGGCTGGTACATGGCGCTGTTTGGCAGCAACTACACGCCCACCAGCGCCCTGACGGCGGCCACTTTCCCGGTGACAGCCGGTGAGCTGACCAGCGGCACAGAGGGCTACAGCAACCCCACGCGCCGCCAGTGGACGCCCGGGCCGGTGGACAACGCCGAGGTGAGCAATCAGGCCGCACCGGCGGAGTTCGCCATGAAAACGGCCAGCCATGTGACGGTGTGGGGCGCGGCGCTGCTGAGCGAGCAGGCCAAGGGCAGCACGGCGGGTGTGCTGATGTCGGCAGCCAATTTCGGCGTGGACATGAAGTTCATCGACGGCAGCACGTTCCCGGTGCGCTACCGCGTGTACCTGTCCGAAGTGTGACGTTTGCCTGCAAGCCATGCCCGGCCACTGGCATACCCCCGTCAAGCGACGCAGCGAGGCAGACGCCGATGCTGCGCCGCTGCATGCGCGCGCTTCGGGCATGTTGCTGGCGGCCACGCTGCTGGCGCGGACGGCGGATGTGCCGCATGTGACGCTGCGGCGTTTCAACAGCGACGGCACATACCAGCAGGCGCGGGTGAGCGGGCACTTGCGTGAAGTGTTGGTGCGCCAGCGCACCCCGCAAAAGCGCAAGCAGGAAGAAGTGCCCGTGGTGCAGGGCCGCCTTGTCTGGCTGCCGCAGGGGCTGGTGCTGACGCCACGCAGCAAGTCTGGCGGCGCGCCCGATGGCTGGGGGCTGCCGCCCACGGAAGACGGCAAGGGCGCGCCAGGCGGGCCGCTGCGGGAGGTGCTGCTGAACACTTTCGCGGGCAACCAGTATCCGCATGCGGTGTGGTTTGCGGGCAAGCCTGCCGAGCCGGGTGTGCCGTTCATCGAGTCTGCCCCCCTGTTCCTGATGGACTGGGAGTTTGCGCAGGCCCCGCGCGGGGTGGGGCAGCTGATGCGCACCGATGACCCGGCGCAGCCGACGCAGTGGGTGCCGCAGCTGGGGAAAAACAGACGCCCGCAGTGGGCCGAGCCGAGCAGCGGCAGATGGCATTGCCACCGCCCGCAGCTGGCGGCCGAGAGCCGGTTTGCCTACAGCGTGCGCATGCTGACCAATGCGCTGCGCGAAGAAAAGGGCGTACCGCCGCTGGGGCCGCCGGTGCAGGGGTATCGGGGCACGCTGTCCAATGCGGTGGTTTATGCGATGGCAGCCAGCGGGATTGTGGGCCATGACAGCCGCCTGTTCCCCAAGGGCTACGAATCGGCGCAGTGGCGCAACTACAGACGCACAGCCTGGTTGCAGTCCTTTGGGGAGAACATCGCCAGCAGCAACGATGGGGCCGATGTGGGGGCGGCGGCGGTTTTCGTGGATGCGTGGCGGCATTCTCCGCAGCACTACGCCAGCATGACAATGGACTGGGCCAAGGCGTCTGAAGATGCGCTTGGAGCGCCGCGCGGCACGTTCTACGCCTTCATGGATGCGGCCTCTTCACGGGCGGATGTGCTGCACACGTTGCAGCTGCCGCCCTATGGGCTGGATGCGCCGACGCGGCCATTTGTCGAGCCTGCAAAAAACGCGGCTGCGGCTGCGCAGGTTTTCACGGCGATGCCGCACTGGGTTGCGCCGGGCAGGGTGGGCAAGCCGGTGGATCCGGATGACCGCGTGGGGCTGGTTCCCGGTGAGCCGAGCGGAGAGTTTTTCTCGCCATTCGCGGCGGGGAGAAGCGATCTTGCCGTCAGATACCGTGGCCGCACCATCCGCCTGGCCGATGAGGCGGATGCGTCGGAAGACGCCACGGAGATGACGCCGCACGGCGTGTACGTGATGGGCGCGGGCTTGCGCCGCCCGCACCCCGATGAGCCGCCCTTTTTGCGCGTGGTGATTCTTGAGCGCGAGGGCCAGCCGTCCGAGGGGCGCGGCTTTGTGTCGGTGTGGGAAGGGCTGCTGCACGACTTCACCGCCACTCGCCAGCGCGTGGGGCGTGTGGCGATTCCATCCAATACCGGACTGCTCAGCCATGCGCGCGTGTCGCCGATGGGGCAGGTGGTGTTTTCGGCGGTGCTGCTGGAGCCGCACCCTTGGGTCAACCTGTTTTACATGCGACCCAAAGCGGACTGGCCTGACACGTTTGTGGATTACTCGCTGCCCGAGCCGTTCAACAACACGGAAGATATCAACGCCCGGCGCATCTGGGGCGGGAAGGTGAAGCTCTTTCACTGGAGCCATCTGGATGCGCGCTGGACGGATACCGGCAACGAAGAGCAGCTGCTGATCGAGCCGGAATTCATCCAAGCGGAAGACGGCCTGATGAGCAGCCGGGAGCGCTGCAAGGGTGAGTACCGGCTGCTGGCCGACTTTGGCGGCTTTGGCGGAGAGACGTTGCAATACCTATTGGTGGAGGTGGATGCGCTGGCGCTGTGCGAGAAAAAGACTTCATCCAACAACAACAACCAAGGCCGCATATCAAGGATGCAAATGCACCTGAAGGGCGCGCTGCGCTTTGCGGACGGGCAGCGCTTTTTCTTTCAGGATGTGACGATGCGCTACGACTACCAGCGCCAGAACATGGACAGCGTGAGCGGTTACGTGACCTATCTGGGCCATGTAGATGTGCTGGATGCTCAGCGCCTGGTGTATTTGCGGCTGGACTTGCGCGGAACCGAGTTTCCGCAGGCGGACGCGGAGCTGCTGGTGCACGGCAAGCTGGTGGCAAGCAAGAAAGATGTGCTGCGGATTCGCCCGGAGGAGGTGACCGACAACGGCGATTCGCACTGGGCCTATCACCGAAAGATTCCCGGTATCGGTCAAAACGATTTTGGCGTGGAGCCGCCGCTGCTGAGGGCATGGGTGTTCACCAACACCAAAGGCTGGCCGGATTATTCCGGCTATGAGGGCTATTCGGGGCAGATAACGGAGAAGGTGCTGAACTTCATTTGGGGCCATGTGCAGCACCCCCCAATTCGCAGCCACACCCCGCGCCTGGCGATGCCGGTGACGGTGATGACGCACCGCTCGGGAGAAGACTACGGCACGGACTCGCCTGGCCGCCTGGCGAGTGCGCAACGCTCGCCGATGATTTTTGACATGGTGGGGCCGCGCTTCATGTGCGACGGGTTTTTCCAATCGCCCATGTATGCGCAGATGGAGTTTCACGAGGGCGAGTGGCTGGCCGGGGTGTACCTGGGCGCATCGCCCGTGCGCCAGCCGGGCAATTGGTTTGACAAGACCCATTACCACGCTTCGTCTCTGGATTTGAAAGACCTGGTGGGCGCGGCTTTGGACGGGAATGTGTTTCCGATGGGGGTGGTTTGAGATGGCGATTCGACTGAGCGCGCTGGCCGCGCAGGCGCTGGTGACCGAGTTTGGGCTGCAAAGCATGCTGCATGGCGGGCATATCCGCATTTATTCCGGCGCGCAGCCTGCCAGCGCGGATGCCGCGCCAACGGGGCAGCTGCTGGCGGTGGTGACCGTGGGCGCGAACCCGGCGCCAACGCCCACCGATGACACGGGTGGCCTGACGTTCGTGCCGGGCAGCCGCCTGGGCGAGCTGCGCGATACGGGCGACTGGCAGGTGCGGGCAACGGCATCGGGCGCGCCCGGCTGGTGGCGCGCGGTGGCGTTTGACCACAGCCCGGACAGCACTGACCGCAGCAGCGTGCGCATGGACGGGGCGGTGGGCGAGTCGCTGGATTTGCGCGGGCTGGCTCAGCTGGAAAGCGGCCAGACCTATCCCGTGCATGCGTTTGTGGCGCGCATGCCGATTGATTGATGGAAGGAGTTCACATGGCTTTGTATTCAAAGGCTCTGCGCCAGGCGATGGCTGACGGCAGTGGTTTTGCCGGGGCGCTCAATGGCGGGCGCATCCGCGTGTTTTGCGCCGCCAGCGATCCGTCCGACCCGACGGGCACGGCGGTGGCTGCACCGGTGACGGCAGACGCCGCAGAAACGGGCACGCTGATGGCCGAGCTGACGCTGGGCGGGGACGGTAACACCGGCCTGAGCCTGACGCATACGGGTGCGGGCACGCTGGAAAAGCCATCAGGCGCATCCTGGCTGTGTGTCAGCGTGCTGCACAGCGGGCCTATCGATTACTGGCGCTTTGTGGGGCCGGGCGACACGGGCGCGGAATCGGACACGCAGCCGCGCATACAGGGCACGATTGGGCGCTATAAGGCGGACATGATCGTGGCCGAAGCGAAGGTGACGCAGGGCAATCCCTGGCCGCTGGACAGCTTCGTACATTTGATTCCGGCTGTGTCCGATCCGCTGTAAGGAGGCGGCATGACTGTCTTGCGTGCCACGTCTGCGCCGCCGCGCGCAGCGCCGCTGCGGCCAAAGCCCGAGCGGGTTGATCCGCCCCCGCCGCCTGCGCCTGACTACAAGCCGCCCAGAAGGCCGCCGCGCCGCATCGAGGTTGACGGGCCGTCGACCGGCGGCGGTGGCAACTACAGCGCCTGCGTGGCGCAGGGGACGGCGAGTTACGTGATCGCCGGGCTGAGCCGCAGTGAGGCGGAGAAAAAAGCGCGTGAGGTGTGCCAGGCGAACCCTGGCACAAACTTCGACAACGTCACCATCCGATTTCCATGACGACCTGGGCTTCTGGCGCACACAGCGTGCCGCTGATGGCGGCCAATGGCGTGTACAGCTTCCGCGTGCCGGAGGGGGTAGCGGGCGTTGTGATTGGACTGGTGCTTGCAAACGCAAACCCGAACCTGCTGCGCACCGGTGAGTCGGCCTATGCCCTGCACTTTGCGCAGGGCCGCGTGACGGTGCTGGCGCACGGCAGCCCTGTTGCGCCCCCGGTGGCTTACACATCGGCGCAGCGCTTTCACGTGGTGCGCATCGGCGGTTATGTGTATGTGTGCCAGGCCGATGACGTGCCGATGGATTCGTCCGCTGTGGCGGCGGCGGCCTTTGGCGTGGGCGCGGAGACGATGGACGGCGCGGCGCGTCTGGATGCCACGCTGCGCGCGGCGGGCGATGAGGTGCTGGACGGCGCGTATGCCGATTTGCCGGGCGATTTGGTGCCGCCGGTGCTGAACCTGCCGCAAGGCGCGTTCATCTCCACGGCCAGCGACATGCATGTGCGGGCCGTGTCGGCCAACGTGCCGGGCGGCAGTGTGCGCGTGCAAGGCCCGGCCCCGCGTATCCGGGCGGTGCAGCCGCAAGGTTTCTCGCAGGTGTTTGTGCGCGGGCCTTCCCCGGCGCTGCTGTCGGTGGGCGGGAATATCGGTGTGGCGTTTGACTTAGCGCTGCCGCGCCTGACGGGTGTGCCGGATGCGCAGCCAGCCGACGATTTGTCCAGCGGCGCACGCGCAGGTGGTGAGGCCAAGCAAGCCTATGTGATTCTGTACAGCGGCGCGCGTGCGGGCGATGGTCTGCTGCTGCATGCGGCGCAGGCCAGCCTTGCCAGCGGTGCGGCGGCGGGCGATGCGCTGGCGCTGGCGGCGCAGGCTGCGCTGGAAAGCGGCGCGGCGGCGGGCGATGCGCTTTCCGTCGGGTTGGTGCAGGTGACGATTGCCTCTGGCGCGGCGGCGGGCGGCGATGCGATGGGCCTGAGCGCCACGGCGGCGGCTGCGCTGCAAAGCGGTGCGGCGGCCGGTGACGGGCTGCATGGCGAGCGCGCGGCGCAAGCGGTCAGCGGTGCGGCAGCGGGCGGCATGGCACTACCAGGCGCTGTGGCGCAGGTATCCAGCGGTGCGCGTGCAGGCGATGAGGCCGCGCCCATGCCCGCTGCGATGCCCGAGCTGATGCTGTCCAGCGGCGCGGCGGCGGGCGATGAGGCGGTGGCGATGACGCCCACGCTGCCCGAGCTGCGCAGCGGCGCGGCTGCCGGTGATGAGGTTTTGATTGCCCGCCCCGGCAGCGTGGCATGGGTGATGAACGCGGAAACGGGCGCGGTGAGCTGGTGGGGCAACTGGCAGTTCACGGACGCGGTGCAGCTGCCCGATGGGCGCGTGCTGGCCGTGGGGCCGGAGGGCGTGAGCGAGTGGACGGGCGATGCCGATGGCGACACGCCCGTGCAGGCGCATGTGACCTGGGGGCTGCTGGAGTTCGGCGGCTGGGGGCAGGAGGGGCAACCCGTTGCCAGCGAGCGGCGCAAGCGGCTGACGCAGGTGACGGTGGGATACCACGCGGCGCTGCCGATGCGCACCGAGCTGCATGCCTTCGGGCACGGGCAGACGCCGCACACCTATGCCATGCCGCCTGTGGTGGCCGGGCAGGCGGGGTTGCACCGCAATCACCGCATCGTGCCGGGCAAGGGCTTGAGTGCGCGTTACTGGCGCGTGCAAATCAGCGGGCAGGGGCCGTATCAGGTGCATGGCCTGACGGCGGACGTGGCCGTGAGCGCAAGGAGAATGTGAGATGGCAGAGCCAACCAAGTGGTTTCCGTTTGTCAGCCCTCTGGTGAAAGATGTGCAAAGGCATGTGATGCAAAGCCAGGATGAGGCGATGGATCGCGCCGAGGCCATGTCGGACAAGGCGCTGAAGGTGATTGATGCGATCAATCAGGCGCTGCCGCGTCTGGGCATGACGGGCGCGCCGCCGCAGCCGATGAAAGCGCCTGAGCTGAGGATCGGCAATATCAACCTGCCCGAGCTGGGCAAGGAGGCGTTCGGCACGGTGGATGCACCGCGCACGGGGGATTTCGTGCTGGGTGCGGTGGCCGATGTGCCGCGCTTGCAGGTGGATGATTTCAGGCCCGCGTTCGAGGCGCTGGCGCTGCCGCCTGCCCCGCCTGCCTTTGACCCCGGCGCTGCGCCGCAAAAGCCTGTGGTGACGGAGCCGCAATTGCCGCCCGTGCCGGTGCTGGAGCGGCCCAACCGCCCGCAGATGGTGGAAATCGAGATTCCGGATTTCGAGTTTCCACAGCTGCCCGCGTTTGACGCCAAAGCGCCGCAGTTTCACGGCACGGCGGTATCGGCTGTGTTGCAGTGGACAGAGACACCGTATGAGCTGGTGATTCTGGATGAGCAGATGGAGGTTTTGCGCCGCATGTGGGCGGGCGGCACGGGCCTGCCGCCAGCGGTGGAGCAGGCGCTGTGGGAGCGCGCGGCCAGTCGCGAGGATGTGGCGGCGCAGCGCGAGACGGCGCAGGCCATGACGGAGTTCAGCGCGCGTGGCTACACGCTGCCGCCCGGCGCGTTGGTGGCGCGCGTGGACGATGTGCGCCAGCAGGCGGGCTTGCG
Organism: Pseudomonadota bacterium; assembly: GCA_030535425.1. Classification (GTDB taxonomy): domain Bacteria; phylum Pseudomonadota; class Gammaproteobacteria; order Burkholderiales; family Burkholderiaceae_C; genus Ottowia. The sequence goes on from JAUNHQ010000006.1 coordinate 55,607, forward strand.
CAAGATTGGCCTGGGCCGGGAGGTGCTGATCAAGGTGGCGGACACGCACATCGAGAACCTGCGATTTGCCTGCACGCAGGCGGTGGCGGCCGAGCAGGTGCTGGTGAGCATCTGGCAGCAAACCGCAGAGCGTGCGTTCCAGGCCGCCAAGACGCAGGTGGACAGCGAGCTGGCGCTGCTCAATGCCCAGATTGCCATCTTTAATGCGCGGCAGTCGGCCTACGCCACCGAGGCCAATGTGTACAAGGCGCGGTTGGAAGGGGCGCTGGCGCGGGTGCAGGTGTACCGCGCGCAGATTGATGCGGCGGTGGCAAAAGGCCAGATCAACGAGCAGGCCGTCAAGATGTTCGAGGCACTGACGCGCGCCATGTTGGCGGACGTGGAGGTGTACAAGACGCGCATGGAAGGCGCGCGCGTGCACAGCGAGGTGCAAAAGGGGCGCATCGACATGTTCCGCGCCGAGGTGCAAGCCTGGGCCGAGCAGTTGCAGGCGCGCAAGCTGCAATACGACGCCTACAAGGTGCAGGTGGAAGGCGAAACATCCAAGGCCCAGATGCTGGAGGCGCAGTCGCGCGCCTACGCGGCCTATGTGCAGGGGCGCTCTGCGGTGTCGGAGGTGGATATCAAGAACCAGCAGGCGGCCATTGCCAAGCAGGAGCTGCGGCTGCGCGCCTACACGGCTCAGCTGGAGCGCGACAAGTTGCTGGTGCAGCAGCAAACCGCCGTGGTGCAGGCCAACGCCGAGGCGCACCGAGCCAACACGCAGCGCTTTGTGGCCGCCGCGCAGGCCGAAACCGCCGTGGCCGAAGGCAAGGTGCGCGTACACGAGGCCACGCTGCGCACCAACATGGCGGTATTTGAGACCGAGATGAAGCGCTATCAGGCAGACATTGAACACGCCATCCGCACCGCGCAGTTGCAGGTGGAGGCGCTCAAGGGCGTGGCGCAGTCTTACGCCACGCTGGCTGCCGGTGCGATGGCCGGTATCAGCCTGTCGGCCAGCGCAGGCAGCAGCGTGGGCCTGAGCGGCAGCTCCAGCGAAAACATCAACTACCAGCTTTAAGGGAGAAATTGCATGAATTTCGATGCAGTGGATTGGAAGCTGGTGGCGCGCGTGAAGCTGTCGCCGGACATGCTGGTTGATGCGGGTGTTACGAGTTTTCGAACGCACATTATCCGCGTTGGCAGCCCACGGCATTTGGCTGGTGACAGGGATGTTGTCGTTGGCTCCGAATTAAGCAGTGACAGCAGTTTTTTCGTGATGCCGGATTGGGGCTACAAAAACGGCGTGCTGCGCGATGTGGACGATTATTACAAAGTCCTGTATACGGAGCTGGACGCCGCAAGGAGCCTGCTGCCAATCCCGCCTGTCAACGGGCCAGCGGTGAGAATGTCAGCCGAAGTGCCGCACGCAGACGAGAACATGGATTTTTGCTTGGTGTACGCGGTGATTGGCGAGGCGCCTAACCCGATTAATGGCTTTGGGCACTATGCGTATCCGCCGTCAGGTATTTCGCACGGGACAAAGATGGTTGTCGCCGACATGAGTCCGTCAGCGGGGCGGTACAAATACGGCAGCGATGACTGGCATGACCTTGGAGGGGGTTATTACAACGCCAGTTACCCTATGTGGGACGAGCATGACCAATACCAGAGCTTCCTGCAGCCGCCATGCATCAATCTTTCATATGCCGGACACGCGCAAAACGCATATGATTTTGTTCGCGCGTACCTTGCCAGCAACCCCGTTTTTGAGTTCTGGGTGCAGCGCCCGGCTGCCAGCAGGTTCTGGACGAACTTCAGGCAGTCGAAGGAGATTGTGTGAGGCCGGTCACAGCTTGCGGGCCAGCTCTGCCGCCGTGGGGTTGACGTAGATCATGGCGTTCTTGGGATCGCGCCAGCCAAACACCTTGCAGAACTCCGGAAAGGACAGCCGCCCCGGCTGGCCGACGGTGCGGCCGATGCGTGTGGCTGCTGTGTGGCGGGAGTCGTGAAAGCGAAAGCCATCCAGCCCGGCCTGCTTGCGCGCACGCCTGAAAAGCGCGTCCAGCGTTTCCGGTGTGACCAGCAGCACCTTGTCCTGATCGACGCCGCGCAGATGCCGCAGCAGGCGCATGGTCTTGCCGGAAAGGGGCACATCACGCGCTGAGCCGTTTTTGGTGTTGGGCAGCGTGACCCACGAAGCATGCACATGTTCCCAGCGCATGCCCACGATTTCGCTTGCCCGCATGCCGGTGCGCAGGGCGATCAGGAAAGCGTAGCCCACCATCTGCGTGATGGATGCTGGTGCACATCCTGGACGATAGCCAAGCTGGCGCAGCATGGCACGCGTTTCCGCAGTGGAGATGACGCGGTCGCGGTGCGGCGCGGATTTGGGCCTGCGCACATCGGACAGCGGTCTGCCATCCATCCAGCCCCAATCACGCCTGGCATAGCCCAGCACGCTGGACAGCAGGTTCATGTCGCGGTTGACGGTGGAGGCTGACACCGTTTTCAGCCGCTCTTGCTTCCATGCATCAAAGTGCGCTGGCGTCAGCCTGTTCAGCGGCAGCGTGACGGGGAGTTGGCTTTCCATTGCGGCCAGGCGAACACGCTCCCAATGTGTGCCCTTGTGCGTGGGAGACACCTCTTCGGCAAACCGGCGCATGGCATCGCGCAGGGTTTTGGTATCGCCCGCACGTCCCTGCCGCTGCGCCGTCAGCTCCAGCTTGCGCCTGGCCGCCCAAAGCTCTGCCTCTCGGCGCGTCGGAAACGATGCGCTCTCGCGCACACCGCCGACTTTGATCTGGATGCCCCACATGCCATTGGGGCGCTGTTTTGCCGTTGCCATGTTGGGCTTTCCGTTGGGCCTGTTTTGGGCCGCAAGTTGCAGATGGATGCGGAAACGGCAAGAAAAAAGCCGCCCGAAGGCGGCTATCTTAGAGAGAGATTCAGCCTTTTTCCGAAAGCTGATGTAGTTATTGGTGCCGACTGCCGGGATCGAACTGGCGACCTACGCGTTACGAGTGCGTTGCTCTACCAACTGAGCTAAGTCGGCGCGAAAGCCTTGCAAAGGCGCGGATTATAGCGACCCTTTAAAGGGCGATGGAAAAGAGCGGGTCAAAGCACTTCCAGCAAGCGCTCCAACGGCCGGCCCAGGCGCGCGCCTTTTGGGGTGGCAAGGATGGGGCGATTGATGAGCACGGGGGTGGCCAGCATGGCATCCAGCAATTGCTCGTCTGTCAGCGAGGGGTTGTCCAAACCTTGTGCCAGGTACTCGGACTGTTTGGTGCGCAGCAGTGCGCGCAGGGGCTCGCCCGTGGCGGCGGCGATGGCTTTCAGCTCGTCACGGCTGGGCGGGGCTTTCAGGTATTCGACGATACGCGGCTCAATGCCACGCTCGCGCAGCAATGCCAAGGCTTTACGCGAGGTGCTGCACTGGGGGTTGTGGTAGAGAGTGATGTCGGTGGCGGCGGTGCTCATGCCAGCATTGTGGCGTGTTCTGGCACGGTATCTGCTGCGCTTGAGGGGCTTGCATACGGTATGCCCAGAGGGCAGCGCCGCCGCCAGTCACTCATCGGACAATGCCGCTTGAATTCATCAACCCATGGTAGCTTCCAGCAATTGACATGGCTTCTGAACCTGCCTTCATTTCAGCTCCCGCCTGCGGCACCTCTGCGCCGCACGAAAGCGCCCGCGCCCAGGTGCAGGGCAGCGCCCCGTATGTGGACGACGTGCCCGAGCCGCGCGGCTGCCTGCATGCCGCGCCCATTCTTTCGGCCGTGGCGCATGGGCGCCTGAAAGGGCTGGATGCGGCGGCCGCACTGGCCGTGCCGGGGGTGCGTGCCGTGGTCACGGCAGCTGACGTGCCGGGCGATGCGCTGCTGGCCAGCTTTGCGCACGACGAACCCATTTTTGCCCAGGACAGCGTGCACTTTGCGGGCCAGGTGCTGGGCCTGGTGGTGGCCGACGACGTGCACACCGCCCGGCGTGCTGCGCGCCTGGTGTTGGCGGACATTGAGCCGCTGCCCGCCATTCTGAGCATTGAGGAGGCCATGGCCGCGCAAAGCTTTGTGCTGCCGCCGGTGACGGTGGCGCGCGGCGATGTGGCCACGGCGCTGGCCGCTGCGCCGCACCGCCTGCAAGGCCGTTTTGCCGTGGGCGGGCAAGAGCACCTGTATCTGGAAGGGCAGATTGCCCTGGCGCTGCCGCAGGAGCAGGGGCAGTGGCACGTTTTGAGCAGCACGCAGCACCCGGGCGAGGTGCAGCACTGGGTGGCGCACGCGCTGGGCATTGCCAGCCATGCCGTGCGCGTGGAGTGCCGGCGCATGGGCGGCGGCTTTGGCGGCAAGGAAACGCAGGCCGGCCACGTGGCCGTGTGGGCCGCGCTGGCCGCGCACAAGGCGGGCGCGCCCGTCAAGCTGCGGCTGGACCGCGACGATGACATGCTGACCACCGGCAAGCGCCACCCCTTTGCCTACCGGTATGAGGTGGGCTTTGACGACAGCGGCCGCATCCAGGCGCTGGACATCGAGATGATGGCCAACTGCGGCTTTTCAGCCGATTTGAGCGGCCCCGTGGCCGACCGCGCCATCTTTCATGTGGACAACGCCTATTACCTGCCCCATGTGCGCGTGCGCAGCTACCGCTGCAAAACCCACTTGCAAAGCCACACCGCCTTTCGCGGCTTTGGCGGGCCGCAGGGCGTGATCGCCATCGAAACCATCATGGGCGACATGGCCCGCGCCCTGGGGCTGGACGCGCTGGACGTGCGCCTGGCCAACCTGTACGCCCCGCGCGGCGCGGCCAGCCTGCACACCACCCATTACCAGATGCCGGTGGAAGACAACATCCTGCACGCGCTGCTGCCCGAGCTGGCGTGCGAGGGCCGCTACCGCCAGCGCCAGGCCGCCGTGGCCGAGTGGAACCGCACGCACCGCCGCACCAAGCGCGGCATTGCCATCACGCCCGTCAAGTTCGGCATCAGCTTTACCGCCACGCTGTTCAACCAGGCGGGCGCGCTGGTGCATGTCTATACCGACGGCAGCGTGCAGGTGAACCACGGCGGCACCGAAATGGGCCAGGGCCTGCACACCAAGGTGGCGCAAGTGGTGGCCGACGAGCTGGGCGTGCCGCTGTCGCAGGTGCTGGTGACCGGCAGCGACACCAGCAAGGTGCCCAACGCCAGCGCCACCGCCGCCTCCAGCGGGACGGACCTGAACGGCAAGGCCGCCCAGGCCGCCGCGCGCAGCGTGCGCGAAAACCTGGCTGCCTTTGTCTGCGGGCTGGACGGCTGCGGCGCAGGGGCGGTGGAGTTTCGCCACGGCCAGGTCATCACCCCGCAGGCCACGCGCCGCTTTGCCGACGTGGTGCAAGCCGCCTATGCCAACCGCATCCAGCTGTGGAGCGACGGCTTTTACCGCACACCCAAAATCCACTACGACAAGCAAACGCTGACCGGCCGGCCCTTTTACTACTTTGCCTACGGCGCCGCGTGCAGCGAAGTGGCCATCGACATCCGCACGGGTGAGCTGCGCGTGCTGGCCGTGGACATCCTGCACGACGTGGGCCGCAGCCTCAACCCCGCCATCGACGTGGGCCAGATCGAAGGCGGCTTTGTGCAAGGCATGGGCTGGCTCACCACCGAAGAGCTGGTGTGGAACGCGCAAGGCCAGCTCACCACCCGCGCGCCCAGCACCTACAAGATACCCACCGCTGCCGACGTGCCCGCCCACCTGAACGTGCGCCTGTGGCCCGAGGACAACCCGGAAGACACGGTGTTTCGCAGCAAGGCCGTGGGCGAGCCGCCCTTCATGCTCGGCATCAGCGTGTGGGAAGCCATCCGCCAGGCCGTGGCCGCCGCCCGCTGCGACCAGGGCGCCGCGCCCGGCGCGCCAGTTGTTATGGACGCGCCTGCCACGCCCGAGCGGGTGTTGGGGGCAATAGGGAAGGTGTGAACAGGCCGCCCCGCCAGGCAGGGCGCATTACTTTTGCCGAGCCAGCCCCAGCCGCTCGATGGTGGCGCGCTCGGCGGCATAGGTGCGCTGGGCGTATTGCTGGTAATCGGCGGTACTCATGTAGATGCTGGGCATGTAGAAACGGTCCAGCGTCTGCTGCACATCGGCATCTTGCAAGGCGGCCTTGAAGGCGTCGTGCAGCGTGGCCACCACGGGGGCGGGCATGCCCGCCGGCCCGCCAATGCCAAAGGGCGATTCGGTGATGGTGTCCCAGCCGCTTTCCTTCACAGTGGGCACGTCGGGAAAGCCTTTGCTGCGCTGGCGCCCCAGCGTGACCAGCAGGCGCAGCTTGCCTGACAGCACATGGGGCGCGAACTCGGTGGTGCCACTCATGACACGGATGTGCCCGCCCAGAATGGCCTGCATGATCTCTGCCGAGCCTTTGAAAGGCACGGGGTTGAGCCGGATTCCCGCCTTCTGGCTGAACTCTTCTATCGCCAGATGCGGCGTGGTGCCGGTGCCCGTGTGGCCATATTCCAGCTGGCCGGGGTTGGCCTTGGCATGGTTCACCAGGTCGTGAATGGTTTTGAATGGCGCATCGGCCCTGCAAACAATGCCGAAGGTATAGCCCGTCAGGCACACCACATGGGTGAGGTCTTTCAACGGATCGAACGGCGTGGGCTGCATGTGCGGCAGGCGGTAGATGCCCAGCGGCAGTTGCGTGATGGTGTAGCCATCGGGCTTGGCCTGCACCATGGCGGCAGCGCCCAGCGTGCCGCCCACGCCGGGGCGGTTTTCAATGACGATGGGCACGCCCAGGCGGCGGCTGGCGGCTTGGCCAAACGCGCGCATCACCGCATCGCTGCTGCCCCCGGCAGGCCAGGGGGTGACGAGGGTGATGGGGCGGCTGGGGTAGGTGCCTTGCGCCCAGGCACGCGTGCCCAGCCACAGGGCGGGGGCGGCCAGCGTGGCGGCCAGGGCGCGGCGACGGTTGGGGCGGGAAAGGGTAGACGGATGGCGAGCAGGCATGGATGTTTTTCCTTTGCAGAGTGGCGAAATGCGCCATGGTCGGCCCATGTATCAGGCGCTGTCATCAGGGGATGCACGGTCTGGTTTCGTCCCAGATGCCGCCAGGGGCACGCCTGGCCATGGCGCTTCGCTATAGTAGCCAGCGGCCTTTTTCAGCCCTCTTTCCACAGCAAACATCAGGAGCAAGCAATTCATGGCTTATGAATTTATCGACGTGCGTACCGAAGGCGACAAAGTGGGGGTCATCACGCTCAACCGCCCCAAGCAGCTCAATGCGCTTAGCCCGCAGCTGATGGTGGAGTTGGGCCAGGCGCTCAAGGCTTTTGATGCGGACGATGCCATTGGCTGCATCATCCTCACTGGCAGCGAGAAAGCCTTTGCCGCAGGTGCCGATATCAGCGTCATGGCCAACTACAGCTTTGCCGATGCCTACGGGCAGGACTACATCACGCGCGACTGGGAAACCATTCGCACCATCCGAAAGCCGGTGATTGCTGCCGTCAGCGGCTTTGCCCTGGGGGGCGGCTGTGAGCTGGCGATGATGTGTGATTTCATCATCGCAGCCGACAACGCCAAGTTTGGTCAGCCGGAGATCAAGCTGGGCATCATTCCCGGTGCTGGCGGCACGCAGCGTCTGCCACGCGCGGTAGGCAAGTCCAAGGCCATGGACATGGCTTTGACAGCCCGCATGATGGATGCGCAGGAGGCCGAACGCGCGGGTCTGGTCAGTCGTGTGGTGCCGCTTGACAAGCTGATGGATGAGGCGCTGGGTGCGGCCCTGACCATCTGTGGCTTTGGCCGTCTGGCCGTCATCGCAGCCAAGGAGTGCGTCAACCGCGCTTTTGAAGGCACCCTGTCTGACGGCGTGATGTACGAGCGCCGCATGTTTCACGCGCTGTTTGCCACGGCTGACCAGAAAGAGGGTATGGATGCCTTCATGAACAAGCGCGCACCGGTGTTCAAGCACCAGTGATGTTCGTTTGGGCGCCTGGGCGGGCACGCTCGCACTACAATGGCGTTCGACGGGCCTTCCCGCATGGTGAAGGAGCCAACCGGGTCAGGTGGGGAACCAAGCAGCCCTAACTTTGGAGCCAGTGCCGGGGTAAAGGCTCGTCACCTTTCATGAAAGCCAGCAACAGAGCGCCTGTTCTGGCTTTTTTTGTGCCCGCGCCATGTGGCAAGCCCATAAAGAGCGGGCGGGCGCAGCCTCAGCTGCGGCGGCGGTTGACCTCGAACGGTGACATGGCCAGCAGCGTGGTGAGCGCGCTGGAGGCCATCATGGCTCCCCAGAAGATGAAGAAGGTAACGGTATAGACGGCGGGGCGCGACCAGTTCAGGCGTTCACCAAAGAGGGTGAGCATTTGCGGGTCGAGCACGGCGAAGACCGCCATTTCCAGCACGCCAGCCATGAGAAAGGCGGGCCAGGCGATCCACATCAGTTTTTCACGCATGGGCTTGTCTCCTGTTCTTGGGTGGGTTTTGTCGGCCTGCACGCGCGCGCTGGGGTGAGCCGCGGGCTAGCGCGGCGGTGCGGCAGAGGCGGCTTGGGCGGGGCGTGCCAGCCCGCCGGTGGCGGCGTGGTTGCGCGCCTGCATGGCAGGCGCCAGGGCTGCCGTGCCAGGCTGTTCGGGCGCGGCGGCGGCCGCTGGGGCAGGGCGGCTGTCGGTGTACACCGGGTCGGGCGTTCGGATGGCCAGGTACAGGGTGACAAAGCCAGCCACGACGACGATGAGCGGGCCGCCCACGACCATCCACATGTGACCATATTTCCACCAGGGGCCGGAAGAGGGGGGCTGCGGCGCGGCAGAAAGCGAAGGAGGGCGGGAGGATGCGGGAGCGGTCATAGTCGTGCTTACCTTGGCACCATGAAGACGGATTTTTCGCGTACTTCGCCCACGCTGGGCGCTTGCACGTGGAAATGGATGGTGTGCGAGCCCGGGCTGGCCGCACCGTAAGGCAGGCGCAGACGCACGGGCACCCACTGCGACTGCGCGCCGTCGATGGTGACGCTGGGCTCGGTGGCCAGGCTCAGGCCGGGCAGGCCTTCGACGCTGATCTGGTAGGTCTGCGTCTGTTCGGTGGCGTTCATGATCTGGATGCGGTAGACGTTCTCGATCTGGCCGCCTTGAACGATGCGCGCGAGCGTGGCGCGGTCGCGCACGATGTCTACCTTGAATGGCGTTCTCAGTGCCAGGCTGGCTGCCAGGCCCAGGGTGACGGCCGCCAGAATGGCCGAGTAAATCAGCACGCGCGGGCGCAGCACGTGGCGCAGGATTTGCCGTGGGCCCCAGCCTTCGTCCAGGGCGTGTTCGGTGGAATAGCGGATCAGCCCGCGCGGATAGCCCACCTTGTCCATGACGTCGTTGCACACGTCAATGCAGGCGGCGCAGCTGATGCATTCGTATTGCAGGCCATCGCGGATGTCGATGCCCGTGGGGCACACCTGCACGCACAGCGTGCAGTTGACGCAGTCGCCCAGACCCAAGGCCTTGGGGTCGGCTTTTTTCGAGCGCGAGCCGCGCGGCTCGCCGCGCTTGGCGTCGTAGGTGACGATGAGCGTGTCGCGGTCGAACATGGCGCTTTGAAAGCGGGCGTAGGGGCACATGTACTTGCACACCTGCTCGCGCATGTAGCCGGCGTTGCCGTAGGTGGCAAAGCCGTAGAAGAAGATCCAGAAGGTCTCCCATGGCCCCAGGTTCCAGCTGAGCACGTGGCCCAGCAGCTCGCGGATGGGGGTGAAATAGCCCACGAAGGTCAGGCCCGTCCACAAGGCCACGGCAATCCAGACCACTTGCTTGGCGGTTTTGCGGGCAAATTTGCCGGCGGACATGGGTGCGGCGTCCAGCCGCATGCGGGCCGAGCGGTCGCCCTCGATCTTGCGCTCGATCCACAGGTAGATTTCGGTGTACACCGTCTGCGGGCAGGCATAGCCGCACCACTGCCGCCCGGCCACGGCGGTGAACAGAAACAGCAGCATGGCCGAGATGATGAGAATGCCCGTGAGGTAGATCACGTCCTGCGGGTACAGCACCAGGCCGAAGATGTAAAAGCGCCGCGCTTCCAGGTCAAACAGCATGGCCTGCCGGTCACCCCATTGCAGCCAGGGCATGCCATAGAAAAACAGCTGCGTGGCCCAGACGAAGAACCAGCGCCACTTGGTAAACAGCCCGGTGACGCTGCGCGGGTAAATCTTTTGGTGCGCCTGGTACAGCGACACCATGGTTTCGCCGTTATGGGCTGCGGCGTTTTTTTCCGTGGGAGTGGGGTGGTTCACGAGACGGCTCGGGTCTTCATTGTCAGCTTGAATTATCGGCGCTGGCACGGGCGCTGGCTACGTGTCCAGTGTCTTGGCGGTGTGAGGCGCCGGGTAGTGCGTGCGCGCTGGGGGGGGAGCCATCTGCTTCAGGCAAAGGCCGTGATGGCAAAGTTTTAGCTATTAATTAAATAGCTAAAAACATATGTGTAACGCGCGCAAACGGCCTTTTTTATGAATGAATTTCAAAGTTTGTTCAGCGCCTGACGGGACGCACGCCGCTGCTGGCTTGCAGCGCCTTGGTGAAGACGGGTCCCCACACGGGATGGCCTTGTTCGGCCTGGGTGAGTCGAAAGTCCGGCGCCATGGCCAGCGCCTGCCGGAAAGCGCGTTCGCAATCGCTCAGGCGGTCGGTGATGCAATAGCTGAAGGCCATGTGCTTGAGTGCCTGCACGCGCAGTGAAGGGGGGGATTGCACGGCGGCAAAGCGGGCGATGGCGGCTTCGTATTCGCCGGCCCTGTACAGGCGCAGACCTTCGGCGTGCAAGGAGGCGCTGGTTTGCGGTTCTTCTTCCGGTACAGTGGCGGCTGGGCTGGCGGGGGCTGTGCGGGGGCGCTCTGCGGTGCGCCGGCTGGCTGGCGCGGGCGCCGCCGAAGATGGCCAGGGCAGCTTGAGGCTGGACAGTTGCGCGCAACCACTGAGGGTCAGCAGGGCGCAGAGCGTGGCCGCAGCGCGGGCGGCGGTAACGGCTGTGCGGCCATGGGCAGGAGCGGGCGCCAGGGGCGGAGTGGCCGGCGCGTGCTGGGTGAGAGGGGCGGGCATTTACCTGAACTCGTGATGCACTTGCACGTCTTGACCGTTTTGGATGGTAATGGTTCGGGTATGGGTGGGCAGGCCGGCGTTGCGCACCTCCACGGTGTAGGTGCCGGGCGAGAGCCATAGCTGCTTGAGCGGTGGGCTTAGGCCCTGCATCTGGCCGTTGACGTACACCACGCCCCAGGGAAGGACGTCGAGCAGCAGTTGAGCACCTGCGACGGCAGTGGCCGCTGCGGGTGGCGGTGCAGGAGTGGCTGCCGCCGGGGGCGGTGAGGGTGTGGCAGGGGCAACTGGCTCTGGCGCGGGCGGCGTGTTTGCCGCAGGCCAGAAGGCCATGGCTGCCGTGATCACGGCAACACCTGCGGCGGCCAGAGCTGGCAGCGCGCGGCGGTCCAGGCGGTGGATGCGCTGAAGCCAGCCCATGGCCGTCCGGCTGGCGGCTGTGGCAGCGGGGGCAGTTGCGGGGCGGCTCTTGCGCTGCTTGCGGCGCTGAGCGGTCGTGGGCTGGGGCTGCGTGGCAGAAAGGCCACGGGGCGGCAGCATTTGGGTGCGCTCAGCGTGGGTGAGGACTGGCTCCAGCTCCATGCGGGTGCGCTCGTCCCCAGGCAAGGGGGCAAAGCTTGAGCTCACGCCTGACTGGCTGCGCAGTGCGCCCAGTTCCACGCTTTGGCGTTGCATGTCGGCCCAGAAGGTGGGCAGGGCCAGAGCTTCACGGAATTCGGCCACGCTGCGGATGCGCTCGTCGGGGTGGACAGTCAGCGCCCGGTCGATGGCATGGGCGAAGGCGGGCGAGATGCCCAAATCTGGCATGTCGGCCAGCTTGGGCAGCGGATCGCGCAGCAGGCGGGCGACCGAGGCGGTCAGTGGTTTGCCGGTGACCAGGTAATACAGCACCGCGCCCAGGCTGTAGATGTCGGTCCATGGCCCCTGGGCCAGTACGCTGTCGTACTGCTCGATAGGGGCGTAGCCTGGTTTGACGATGACGGTGAGCGCCTGCGTGGCGTCGCCCAGTGCCTGGCGGGCGGCGCCGAAGTCCAGCAGCATGGGCACGCCCGAGTCCAGGATCATGATGTTGTCGGGCGAGATGTCACGGTGGTAGCACTGGCTGGCGTGCAGCAGCTCCAGCGCATCCAGAATGGGCGAGAGCATGTGTTTGAGCCATGCCTCGCTGGCGACCATGCGTGGTTCGGCCTGGCGCAGCGCGCGCAGTGTGCGTCCCTGGCACAGCTGCATGGCCATGTAGCCCGTGCCGTTTTGCTCCCAGAAGCGGTACACGCGGATGAGGGCCGGGTGGTCAAACTGCGCCAGCAGCCGCGCTTCAGACAGAAAGCTCTGGAGACCGTGGGCCAGGCTGTCTTGCAGCCGGGCCTCGCGGGCCATCATGCGGCCATCTGGCGTGCGGGTGGCCAGGGAGCCGGGCATGAATTCCTTGATGGCCACAATGCGGCGCAAGGACTCGTCCCAGGCGCGGTACACGATGGCAAAACCACCCTCACCCAGTACATCGCGCAACTCGAACTCAGCCAGTCGCGTGCCCGGTGGCAGGGCATGGGCTGAAAACAAAGGGGGGGTATCGGCAGGCGTTGTCATGAAAAGGCACACGGATGATGGCATACGGCGTGCCGTCCCCGCGCCCGCGGCGCCTCGGCTGTGCCGCCATGGCAATGTCAGGTCAAAGTGCCGACGAAGGGCATTATGCAACAAAAGATAACAAATCAGGCGCCTGGCCAGACACGCGTGGCCAGGGGGTGGACACATGGAGCAGAACGTAAACTAGTGGGTTGTTATTCCCTTCAAGGCGGCGCTTTTTTCCTTTCGGGTAGGGCGTTCGCCAGATTTTTTGCAACATCTCATCACGGAACACACCACTCATGTCCCTGAGCAACGTCACTCCCGGTGGCAAGGCGCCCGATCAGTTCAACGTCGTCATCGAAATCCCGATGAACGCCGACCCCATCAAGTACGAGGTGGACAAGGAAACGGGCGCTTTGTTCGTGGACCGCTTCATGAGCACGGCCATGCACTACCCGGTCAACTACGGCTACGTACCACAAACGCTGTCGGGCGACGGTGATCCGGTGGACGTGCTGGTCATCACCCCTGTGGCCCTGATTCCCGGCGTGGTCATTCCCTGCCGCGCCATTGGCATTCTGAAGATGCAGGACGAGGCGGGCGATGACGCCAAGGTGCTGGCCGTGCCTGTCGACAAGCTCATCAAGCTCTACAGCGCCTGGCAAACCCCCGATGACGTGCCTGAGATGACGCGCAACGCGTTGGTGCATTTCTTCGAGCACTACAAGGACCTGGAGCCTGGCAAGTGGGTCAAGGTGCTGGGCTGGGAAGGCCCTGAGGCCGCCCGCAAGGAGATTGCCGACGGCATGGCTGCCGTGCAGAAGAAATAAGCCTGCGCGTTGCCTGTGCCAGGCCCGGCACCCCGCTTGGTTGGGGGCCGGGCTTTTTTTTGGTTCTTCACGGATTACCGGGGAACACCGCCTTGATCTTGAG
>JAUNHQ010000068.1 GCA_030535425.1 Pseudomonadota bacterium
GAACTGTTTCACAGACAGCCAAAGGCTTCCAATCGTCCGGGATGCGACAGCTAATTCTTTCTAATTTTTTTTTGCTTTTAAACTTAAATTTCACAACCTTGACGCCTTCAACAAGTCAGGAATATCATTTTAGGAATGCAGTTCGCCTACGCGCCGACCGAGCACAATTTATTAATAATCTCAAAAGGTAATTTCCATGTCTAAAATCCTGTCCATTTCTGCCGGTTTGTGCGCTGTCGCACTAACTCTTTCAGCCTGCGACCAGCTTGGTGGCAGCGGCAAGAAAGCGCCTGAAGAAAATATCCAGCCTCCCGCGCAGCAGGAGCAACCTGCGCCCCCGCAGTCGGGCCAAGGGCTGGTGCGCCAGAGCGGTGAGGCCGCATCCGCGCCCGCGCAGGCGGTCATCAACTCCATTCAGCGCAAACCCTATGCCGACGGCCAGACCGTGCATCTGTCCAAGGCGCGCGTAGTCGGTCAAATTCTCACCATCGAATTCACGTTTGAGCCCAAGCGCAAGCCCTCCGGCGATTACGAATATGGCCGCTCATACGATACCGAGGCTGCCAATCTGGCCTATATTGATGATGCCTCGGCACAAAAAGTGGGTGTACTGCAGGACGAGGGGGGCAAATACATGCTTTCGCCGCAAAACGCCAACGGAGACAAATTGCGTATTGAGGGCAGGAGTTTCCCCGAAACCGCCACGCTGAAATTCCCCGCCCCGCCCGCCACCACCCAGAGCATCAGCATTGACCTGCCGGGCATTGGCTCGTTTGACGGTGTCCCCATCACGCGCTAACGCCGCCGCGAAGGAAGCACCATGACACCCTTGCGGCTGACTCCTCTGCTGCTTGTACTGACGCTACTGGTGGCCGCCTGTTCGCCTCAAACCTCCACGCCGTCGGCACCCACCAATGCCGCGCGCAAGGATCCGGACGCCCCCACCGCCGCCGAAGAGCGTGCCGCCGCCAATGCACCGCCGCCCAGCAAGCTCACTGCCGCTGGCAGCCGGCTGAGCGCCAAGCAAAACAGCTTGAACGCACAGGCCGCTTCCGCCGCCGCCAGCGCGGACGGCCTGGGCAGTGGCCGATCCGCCCTGCATGCCCAGGTGACCGGTCTAACCGCCGAAGAAACCGAAAAAGGTGTCGAGCTGAACATGTCTTCCGACGTGCTGTTCGATTTTGATAAAGCCACTCTCAAACCCGAAGCCGCTGCCGTGCTGCAGCAGGCTGCGGCCATCATCAACGAACGCGGCAATAGTGCGGCGGTCACCATCACCGGTCACACCGACAGCAAAGGTGCGGAGCAGTACAACATTGATCTGTCGCTGGCCCGCGGCCAGGCAGTGAAAGACGCGCTGGCGCAATACGGCGTAAGCGCCCCCATGCAAGTGCACGGGCGCGGCGAATCCGTCCCTGTGGCCCCCAACGAACACCCAGACGGCAGCGACAACCCCGCAGGCCGCGCCCAAAACCGCCGCGTGGAAGTATTGGTCACTTCAGATTAAGCATGGGCCTGGCAGTGGTGGCCCACAACCCGCCCCCCTTGCCCAGCCCTCCCGTCGGGGGGCAGTCAATGACCGCTTGCCCTGTCATGTGATAGCCACGTCACTACCAACACCGTGCAGCCAGCCGATTGCCCCGGCAGCAAGACCGGGGCGATGCGCTGATGGTCGAGCTCACCATGCTGGCCCTGCCAAAGAACAAAAAAATGGGGTCAGATCACCATTTTGACTTGACCAGATTCCCGCCTTCCCGGAAATAGCGGAAGAAACCCCCATGCATGCCCGCTTGCGTGCCCGTTCACGCCAGCAGCTGCGGCAGCAGTTGCGCCGACGGGCCGCGCAGCACAGTGTGGGCATGGGTGTCCAGTTCGGTGTGGTCGGGGTTGACGATGACCACCTTGGCGCCGGCTTGCCGCGCGGTCACGGCCAGGCCGGCGGCGGGCCACACGGCGCCTGATGTGCCGACCACCAGCATCAGCTCGCAGTCTTGCGCGGCGGCCTCGGCGGCGCGCAAGGTGGCTTCGGGCAGCATTTCGCCAAACCACACCACGGCGGGGCGCACGGTGTTGCCGCATTGGGCGCAGCGCGGCGGCTCGCCCGCTTGGGCCTGGGCTACGCTGCACGCGTCTTGCGGGCGGCGGGCCAGGGCGCAGGGGTCGAGCCATTGGTCTTCGTCCAGGCTGCCGTGCAGCGCCAGCACGCCGGGGCTGCCGGCTTTTTGGTGCAGACCGTCCACGTTTTGCGTGATGAGGGTCAGCCGCCCAGGGTGGCGCCGCTGAAAGTCGGCCACGGCCAGGTGCCCGGCATTGGGCTGCACGCGCCGCAGTTGCTGGCGTCGCTCGGCATACCAGCGCCACACGCGCTCAGGGTTTTGGCGAAAGGCGTTTTCAGTGGCCAGCTCTTCGGGCGAAAAGCGCGCCCAGTAGCCGCTTTGCGCGTCGCGGAAGGTGGGCACGCCAGATTCGGCGCTGACACCCGCGCCCGTGAGCATGGCCACGCGCGTGGCGCCTTGCAGCCAGCCGCGCACGCGGGCCAGGGTGTCGGTTGCATCGGCATCGTTCATCATCGGGGCATTGTCGCGCCACAATGGCCGGGCGCCGCGCGGCCTTTCACACTGCTGCGCACATCGTGACCCGCATGACGACCCACATTTCTTTCGCCCCCCGTCGCGGCGCACACTGCTTTTTCTTGCCACTTTCCGCACCCGCACCATGAACACTTCTTGCCTGCTGTTTGCCGCCGCCCTTGCCCTGGCCACTGCCGCCAGCCACGCCAAGCCTTTGCGCGTGGCCACGCAGGGCGATGCGCTGTCGATGGACCCGCATTCGCTGGCTGAAGCTGTGCAACTGTCTTTTACCGGCAATGTGTATGAGCCGCTGGTCACGCGCGATCAGCACCTGAAGCTCATGCCCGCGCTGGCCACGCAGTGGAAGCTCACCGCCCCCACCGTGTGGCGCTTTACGCTGCGCCAGGGGGTGAAGTTTCATGACGGCACGCCCTTTACCGCCGATGACGTGCTGTTTTCCATTCGCCGCGCGCAGGGCGATGGCTCTGACATGCGCACGCAGGTGGCCTCGATCAAAGAGGTGCGCAAGATTGACGCGCACACCGTTGAGCTGCACACGCACACGCCCAATCCCATCTTGCCCGATCTCATCACCACCGTGTACATGATGAGCCAGGCCTGGGCCAAGGCCAACGGGGCCGACAAGCCCGTGGACCGCCGCAAGGGGCTGGAAAACGCCGCCTCTTTCAAGGCCAACGGCACCGGCCCCTACCGCCTGCGCGAGCGCCAGCCCGGCGTGCGCACCGTGCTGGCGCGCCACACGGACTATTGGGGCCAAGTGGATGGCAATGTGACCGAGGTGCGCTTTGAGCCCATTGGCAACGACGCCACGCGCGTGGCCGCGCTCGTGTCTGGCCAGGTGGACATGATCGACCCCGTGCCCCTGCAAGACACGCCGCGCCTGCAAGCGCGGCAAGACGTGAAGCTGCTGCAAATGCCCGAGTCGCGCATCATCTTCCTGGGTTTTGACCAGCGGCGCGATCAGCTCACCCAGTCCAGCCTGAAAGGCGCCAACCCCTTCAAGGACAAGCGCGTGCGCCAGGCTTTCTATCAGGCCATTGACGTGGACACCATCGCCAAACAAATCATGCGCGGCGCAGCCAAGCCCGCCGCCCTGATGGTGGCCCCCGGCATACGCGGCTACAGCGCCGCGCTGGACAAACGCCTGCCCTACAACCCCGAAGCCGCCAAGAAGCTGCTGGCCGAAGCGGGCTACCCCCAGGGCTTTGACATCACCCTCACCTGCCCCAACGACCGCTACCTGAACGACGCCGAGGTCTGCCAGGCCGCCGTGGGTTATCTGAACCGCGTGGGCATCAAAGCCCGCCTGCACGCCGAGCCCAAGGCCCTGTACTTTCCCCGCGCGCTCAAGCGCGAGCTGAGCTTTTTCATGGCCGGCTGGTCACCCGCCGGGTATGACGCGCACAACGCCTTGTTTGCCCTGATGAACACCCCCGGTGAAGGCGGCCAGGGCCAGTGGAACCTGGGCGCCTACAGCAACCCCAAGGTGGACGAGCTGACCCGCGCCGCCCAGCCCGAGCTGGACGAAGCCAAGCGCACCGCCATGCTGCAAGAAGCCCTGCACCTACACCAGCAGGACGTGGGCCACATCCCCCTGTTTCAGCCCAACCTCATCTGGGGCCTGCGCGCCAACGTCTCGGCCTACCAGCGGGCAGACAACTTCATGTTCTTCAAATGGGTGACGGTGCAGTAAGCGGCCAGCCAGATCGTTTGCTATTTAAACAATAGCTGCTCGCACGCTCTGGATGCGCGCAAAAGGCACTTTTGGCCATGCGTCATATCAGGCTGAACACCTGTTCGGGCGGCACCCGGGTCTTGGGCGGTTGCGCCGCCGCCGGCCGGCCCAGGGCCACCAGCAGCACAGGCACGTGGCTGTCAGGCAGGCGGGCAAGCCGGTGCACGGCCTGCGCGTCAAAGCCGCTCATGGGGCAGCTGGCCCAGCCTTGTTCGACGGCGGCCAGCATCAGCGGCATGGCCGCCAGCGAAGCACTGCGAATGGCCTCGTCCCGCTGGGCCTGGGGCTGCGCATGAAAGGCCGCATGCGCCGCGCTCACCCAGGCGCTGGCCGTCTCTGCGCTCATCTCCCCCGCCTGCACGCAGGTCTGCAACCGGGCCGCCAAGGCCTGATAGCCCAGCAAGTCACCGCTGATGATGAACACCGCCGCCGCCTGCCCTATCTTGGCCTGGCCAAACGCAGCCTGTTGCAGCGCACGCCTGGCTGCCGGTGAACACACGGCGGTGAAGTGCCAGTTCTGCAAGTGATAGGCCGAAGGCGCGTGGCAAGCCGCTTGCACCAAGCGCATCAGCTCCGCCGTGTCAATATGGCTTGGCGTAAAAGCATGGGCAGAGCTGCGCTGGCGCAGCAAATCGGTCAGGCTCATGACAAACACGCCTTGGAAGCCGACGCCGCGTGCAGCGCGCGCTGCACGCCAAAGATAGACAGCAGCACCAGCACAAAACCCAGCAGGGCGGCGGGGCTCAGGCGCTGATCCAGCAGCACCCAGCCCAGCACCGCAGCGCACACCGGGCTGAGCAAGCCCAGCGACGACACCACCGCAGGCGGCAAGCGCCGCACGCCGCGAAAAAACAGCCCATACGCCAGCACAGCCCCGGCCAGGCACAGGTACGCATAAGCGCCCACATGGCGCCAGCTGAGCGCGGGCAGCGGCAGCTCCAGCCACAGCGCCAGCGGCAGCAAAAACACGCCACCCGCCAGCAGCTGCCAGCCGGTAAAGGCCAGCAAGGACATGCCCGTCTGCCAGCGCCGCGACAGCACCAGCCCCAGCGCCATGCTGGCCGCGCCCAGCAGCGCGGCCACAACGCCCGGCACGTCCCAGCGCGCCTGGGGCGCATACACCAGCAGCCCCATGCCCGCCACCCCTGCCGCAGCCCAGCACCAGGCCGCCCTGGGCTGGGCCTGCCGCCCCATCAGCCACGACAGCGCCAGCACCATCAGCGTCTGGGTGGACGTGAGAATGGCCGCCAGCCCGCCCGGCAGCCGGTAGGCCGCCACAAACAGCATGGCCTGAAAAAAGCCAATATTGAGCACCCCCAGCAGCAACACCGCCGCCCACTCGCGCCGCGCGGGCCATTGCCGCGCCCAGCACAGCAGCAGCACACCCGCAGGCAGGCAGCGCAGCAGCGCGGCGTGCAAGGGCCGATCGGGTGGTAAAAACGCCGTCGTCACCCAATAGGTACTGCCCCAGATTAACGGCGCCAGGGCCGTGCTGGCCAGCAGCAGGGCATCAGAACGAAAAGGCTTGCACATGTATTTAGCTTTATTTCAAGATAAATGCATGATGCGCAACATTTGTCTTTAAGTCAAGACAAAATCGCCCTGCCATCTCTACCCACTCAGGCGCCATGAGAGAGCCCCATGAATGCCCCCCACCCCCCTTCCACCCCAGCCGCCAGCGGCCAGCCTGATGCCACGGCCGGTGACGCGCCCCAGGCCGCACCTGATGCGGCCGCCCACGTACCCGACGCCGTGGACCACATCGTGGCGCAATGGCAGCGCGAAATCCCCACGCTGGCGGCAGAGCACATGGCGCTGATTGGCCGCCTCAAGCGCTGCGCCGCGCTCATCCAGCCCCGGCTGGAGGCGGTGTTTGCCGAACATGGCCTGAGCGCCGGCGCGTTCGACGTGCTGGCCACCCTGCGCCGCAGCGGCGCGCCCTACACCCTCACACCCACCGAGCTGTTCGATGCGCTGATGGTGACATCCGGCACCATGACCCACCGCCTAAAAAATCTGGAAACCCAGGGCTGGATCCGTCGCCTGCCCAACCCTGCCGACGCGCGCAGCCTGCTGGTGCAGCTCACCGACAGCGGCAAGGCGCTGATCGAGCGCGCCGTCTTTCCCCACGTGGCCAACGAAGCCCGCCTGCTGGCCGCCCTGCCTGAGCACACGCGGCAGCAGCTCAACACCGGCCTGGCCACCCTGCTGCGCGTGCTGCAAGCGCCAGACACAGGCAGCACATAGGCGAAAACGGCGTGAACAGACCCTAGCGCCCGGCGCGGCTGAACAGCCAGATGCCGGCCACCACCAGCGCCGTGCCTGCGGCCAGCCAGGGGGTGAAAGGCTCGTCCAATATGAGAATGCCCATGGCGATGGTGGACAGCGGGCCAATCATGCCCACCTGCGCCGCCAAGCTGGCCCCCAGGCGCTGCACGGCCATCATGACCATGAGCACGGGCGCCACGGTGCAGGCCGTGGCGTTGAGCAGTGACAGCCAGATCACCGGCTCGACCACCCGTGCAGCCGACAGGGGCTTGAGCAGCACGAATTGCGCAATGCAGCACAGGCAGGCGCAAGCCGTGGCCAGGCCCACCAGGCGCATGGCGCCCAGGCGCTGCACGTATTCGCCGCTGTAAAACAGGTACACGGCATAGGTGAAGGTGGAGATGAACACCAGCAGCGCACCCCAGGCGGTAGCGCCCGTGGGGGCGATGCGCAGTTCCAGCCCGAACACCAGCAGCGCGCCCGCGTAGCTGACCGCCGTGGCCAGCCAGTGCGCGCGGGTAATGGGCCGCCCGCGCAGCAGCCAGCCCAGCAGCATGACCAGGGTGGGGCCCAGGTAGAGGATGAGTCGCTCCAGGCTGGCGCTGATGTATTGCAGCCCCGCAAAGTCCAGCATGCTGGACAGGTAGTAGCCCACAAAGCCCAGGCCGATGACGCCCAGCCAGTCGCTGCGCGTCAGTGGCGGCTTGCCGCGCCCGGCCCACCAGGCCATGAGCAGGAAAAAGGGCAGCGCAAACAGCATGCGGTACATGATGAGCGTGACCGCGTCCACACCGTGGCGGTAGGCCAGCTTGACGATGATGGCCTTGCCACTGAAGGCCATGGCGCCCAGCGCGGCCAGCACCAAGCCGAAAACTATATTATTTGTAGCTGAAAGTCCTTTATCAGCGAGCGCTAATGCCATTTTTCATTCCTAACATTTGGCAGACCGTGCGCCCGCCCGTGCCTGCGGCCACGAAAAACGGCACCCGCAGGTGCCGTTTTTCAGCAGTGCCCAGCGTGCTGCCAGGCATGGGGCGGCGCATCAGTCTTCGACGAAGGCTTCCTCGCGCCCGCGCTTGACTGCCGGCAGCAGCACGATGATAAGCAGGGCCGCCGCCATGGCCAGCAGCGTGGCCGACAGCGGGCGCGTGACCAGCACGCTCCAGTCGCCGCGCGACAGCAGCAGCGCGCGGCGCAGGTTTTCCTCCATCATCGGGCCCAGGATGAAGCCCAGCAGCAGCGGCGCCGGCTCCATGCCCAGTTTGATGAACAGGTAGCCGATGATGCCGAACCAGCCCACCATCCACACGTCCCAGGTGTTGTTGTTGGTGGAATACACGCCGATGGCGCAGAACAGCACGATGGCCGGGAACAGCCAGCGGTAAGGCACCGTCAGCAGCTTGATCCATAGGCCGATGAGCGGCAGGTTCAAGATGATGAGCATCAGGTTGCCCAGCCACATGGAAGCGATCAGGCCCCAGAACAGCTCGGGGTTGCTGGTCATCACCTGCGGGCCGGGCTGGATGTTGTGGATGGTCATGGCCCCCACCATCAGCGCCATCACGGCGTTGGGCGGAATGCCCAGCGTCAGCAAAGGGATGAAGGAGGTTTGCGAGCCGGCGTTGTTGGCCGACTCGGGCGCGGCCACGCCGCGGATGTTGCCCTTGCCAAAAGGCACTTCGCCGGGCTGGAGCTTGGTTTTCTTCTCGATGGTATAGGCCGCAAAGGCCGACAGCATGGCGCCGCCGCCGGGCAGGATGCCCAGGGCCGAGCCCAGGCCCGTGCCGCGCAGAATGGCCGGCAGCATGCGCTTCCAGTCTTCCTTGGTGGGGTAGATGTGGTCCACCTTGCCGGTGAACACCTCGCGCTGCTCCTCGGGGCGCGAGAGGTTGGAGATGATCTCGCCATAGCCAAAAACGCCCATGGCAATGACGATGAAGCCAATGCCGTCGGTCAGCTCTGGAATGTCAAAGCTGTAGCGCGCCACGCCCGAGTTCACGTCGGTGCCCACCAAGCCCAGCAGCAGGCCCAGCACGATCATGCCAATGGCCTTGAGCAGCGAGCCCGAAGCCAGCACCACCGCGCCGATCAAGCCCAGGATCATGAGCGAGAAGTATTCGGCCGGGCCGAACTTGAAAGCCACCTCGGTCAGCGGCACGGCAAAACCGGCCAGCACCAGCGTGCCAAAGCAGCCGGCAATGAACGAGCCAATGCCCGCTGCCGCCAGCGCCGGCCCGGCGCGGCCCTTGCGCGCCATCTGGTAGCCGTCGATCACCGTCACCACCGACGATGACTCGCCCGGCAGGTTGACCAAGATGGCCGTGGTGGAGCCGCCGTACTGCGCGCCGTAATAAATGCCGGCCAGCATGATGAGCGCGGCCACCGGCGGCAGCGCATAGGTGGCTGGCAGCAGCATGGCGATGGTGGCCACCGGCCCCACGCCGGGCAGCACGCCAATGAGCGTGCCCAGCAAGCAGCCGACGAAGGCATACACCAGGTTCTGCATGGTGAAGGCCACCGAGAACCCGAGCGAGAGGTTGTTGATCAGATCGGTCATTGCGTTGAGTTCCTTTTCGCCCTTAGCCGATGAAGCTGGGCCAGACCTGGAATTGCAGGTTCAGCCCCCACACAAAGGCGAACCAGCTGCCCACGGCCAGCAGCGTGGCGACGATGAGCACTTCCACCCAGCGGAACTGCGAGCCAGCCATGGCCGCGACGATGGTCAGTGCGTAGATGGCCACGATCAGCCCCATGGCCGGCACACCCAGCGACGGAATGCCACCCAGCAAAATGCCAAACAGAAAGTTGGCCATGATGATGAAAAACAGTGGGCGCCAGGCCCACTTGCCGATGGGGTCGCCGTCAGGGGTTTCCACCACCAGCGCGCGCAACATCACGATGGCGCCGATGACGGCCAGCACGATGCCCAGCAGCAGCGGAAAGTAACCCGGCCCCATGCGCGCGCCGGTGCCGATCTGGTAATTGGTGGCACCCCATGCGAAGCCGCCACCGACCACCAGGTACACCAGCCCGGCGAAAAAGTCCTTCTGGCTTTTGATTCGCACGCTCGTTTCTCCTAGGGTTAAAACTCGGTTGGCGTCGATTGTTACCAACGCAGGCAGGTGCTGCGATGTGGATTTCACCTACCGTCCGGCCTAGGGATAACCCGGTATTCAGACGCTGCAGCGCAGGCGGGCGGTGCGCCAGTTTGCGTGATAAAAGCAAGCAGTAAAAAACGCCATTTGCGCGCTATTTATATAGGTTTTTAGCTATTTTATTGATAGCTAAATACATACCCTAGATACTGGCCGCCGGATCAGTGGCGCTGCCTCCGGCCACGGCGGGCGCGGGGTGAAAGGCCGGGGTGGGGGTGCTGCCGCTGGGTGTGCTGGCGCCATGCCAGTGGCGCAGGCTGCGCTGGAAGAACAGGCTGTTGGGCACTTTCAGCACCGTGCCGCCAGCGGGGCCGCCGCTTTCGTGCAAGGTGGTGTAGATCAGGTTGATGTCCACCACGCGGCCTTTCAGGCCGGGTTTGTCGCCGCTTTCCAACACCTCCAGATGGTCGCCCAGGCGGAACATGCGGGTGGTGAAGATGAGCAGCGAGCAGAAGATGTTGGACAGCACGCTCCAGGCCGCAAAAAAGGCCACGGCACCCACGGCGGCAAAGCTGGTGAAGGCGCCCCACAGCACGCTGCTGGACACGCCCAGGCGCTCCAGCGCCATGAGCAGGGCGCCGCCGTAGACGATGAAGCTGGCGATGCGCCGCGTGAGGATGCTGAATTCATCGGGCAGGCTGTAGCGGCTGGCCACGCGCCGGATCAGGCGGCGCAGCAGTTTTTGCAGCAGCAGCGCGGCCACCAGGATGAGCAGCACTTGCAGCACGGGCAGCAGCTCTTGCACGGCCTCCTGCGCCCAGGCGGGCAGGTATTCAAGGGCGCGGGTCCACAGGGTTTTCATGGCAGGTCAGGAGCTTGGTTCGTGCCAGTCGGCCAGGCGCAGGCCGGGCACGCGGGCAAATTCGCGCTGGTTGTGGGTGACCAGCGTCAGTCCGTGGGCCAGCGCGGTGCCGGCGATCAGCAAGTCATAAGGGCCGATGGGGCGGCCGGTGCTTTCCAGCTGGGCGCGCACTTGTGCTGCCTGGCTGGCCGACTCGGCATCCAGCGGCAAGAAGGTGCTGCGTGCCAGCACGCCTTGCACAAAGCTGCGCAGGGCGGCGGGGTTGCTGGATTTGCGAATGCCGACTTCCAGCTCAAACAGCACCACGGCGCTGAGGTAGAGCTGCCCGCGATCGGTGCGGGCCAGCTGCTGGCGGCAAGCTGTGTTGCCACGGTAGGCATAGATGAGGATGTTGCTGTCGGGCAGGTAGCTCATTCAAAGCGCTCGCGCGGTGCATCCTGGCCCAGGTCGGCGTAGCGGGTGCGCTGATCCAGCAAAAAGTCCAGCCCGTCGTCTTCCCCAGGCTGGCGCAACGCATCGACGGTGGCAAATACGCTGTCCCAATCGGCCTGGGCTTTTTGCTGCTCCGCCTGCGCCAGGTGCGCAAACCATTTGGACAAGGACATGTGCGCGCGCGCAGCCGAGGCTTTGGCGGCTTCCAGCACGTCGGGTTCGAGGTAGATGGTGACTTGGGCCATGGTCTGCCTCCGGTTGCCTGAAAACTTATAAGTGCGCAGAAATTATAAGTTTTGCGCCTGGGGCTGGCCCAGGTTGCGCAGCACGTCGCGCACCATTTGGGCGCGATCCTGGGGTTTGTCCAGCGCGCGTTCGATGCGCAGCTTGTCGTTGCCGGCCAGCTTGATGTGGCGGTTTTTCTGGATGAGGTGGATGATGGCCATCGGGTCGATGGGCGGGTTGGGCCTAAAAGCGATGGTGATGGCGCCGGGGGCGGCGTCCACTTTTTGCACGCCGTAGGGCTGCGAAAGCACGCGCAGGCGGTGCACGTCGATCAGCGCCTGCGCCTGCGGGGGCAGTTTGCCGAAGCGGTCGACGATTTCTTCCAGCAGTGCGTCGATCTGATCGCCCGTTTTGGCGGTGGCGAGTTTTTTGTAGAAAGACAGGCGCAGGTGCACGTCGCCGCAGTAGTCGTCGGGCAGCAGGGCGGGGGTGTGCAGGTTGATGTCGGTGGCGGCTTGCATGGGGCTGAGCAGGTCGGGTTCTTTGCCGGCCTTGAGCTGCTTGACGGCTTCAGCCAGCATCTCGTTGTAGAGCTGAAAGCCGATTTCCATCATGTTGCCGCTTTGGTTTTCGCCCAGCACTTCGCCCGCGCCGCGGATTTCCAGATCGTGCATGGCCAGGTAAAAGCCGCTGCCCAGCTCTTCCATTTGCTGAATGGCGTCCAGCCGCTGGGCGGCCTGCTTTGTGAGCCCCTCGATCTCGGGCACCAGCAAGTAGGCATAAGCCTGGTGGTGGCTGCGGCCCACGCGGCCGCGCAGCTGGTGCAGCTGGGCCAGGCCGAATTTGTCGGCGCGGCTGATGACGATGGTGTTGGCCGTGGGCACGTCGATGCCGGTTTCAATGATGGTGGAGCACAGCAGGATGTTGTGGCGCTGGGCGACGAAGTCGCGCATCACGCGTTCCAGCTCGCGCTCGGGCATTTGGCCGTGGGCCACGGCAATGCGCGCTTCGGGCAGGATTTCTTGCAGCTTTTGGCGGCGGTTTTCAATGGTTTCCACCTCGTTGTGCAAGAAGTACACCTGCCCGCCGCGCTTGAGTTCGCGCAGCACGGCCTCACGGATGACGCCGCTGCCCTCGTTGCGCACAAAGGTCTTGATGGCCAGGCGCCGCTGCGGGGCGGTGGCGATCACGCTCAAGTCGCGCAGGCCCTCCAGCGCCATGCCCATGGTGCGGGGAATGGGGGTGGCGGTGAGGGTGAGCACGTCTACCTCGGCGCGCAGCTGCTTCATCTGCTCTTTGTGGCGCACGCCAAAGCGGTGCTCTTCGTCAATGATGAGCAGGCCCAGGTTCTTGAACTGGGTTTTCTCGCTCAGCAGCTTGTGCGTGCCCACCACGATGTCCACGCTGCCATCGGCCACGCCTTTCAAGGCGGCGCTGATTTCCTTGGCGGAGCGAAAGCGGCTCATCTCCGCCACTTTCACGGGCCACTTGGCAAAGCGGTCGCTCAGGGTCTGGTAGTGCTGCTCGGCCAGCAGCGTGGTGGGCGCCAGAAAGGCCACCTGCTTGCCGCCGGTCACCGCCACGAAGGCCGCGCGCAGGGCCACTTCGGTCTTGCCAAAGCCCACGTCGCCGCACACCAGGCGGTCCATGGGCTGGGGCGAGATCATGTCCTGAATGACGGCGTGGATGGCGGCTTTCTGGTCCGCCGTTTCTTCAAAGCCGAAGTCGGCGGCGAACTGCTCGTAGTCGTGCGCCGAGTAGCGGAAGGCGTGGCCTTCGCGCGCGGCGCGGCGGGCGTAGATGTTCAGCAGCTCGGCGGCGGCGTCGCGCACTTGCTCGGCGGCCTTGCGCCTGGCCTTTTCCCACTGGCCGCTGCCCAGCTTGTGCAGGGGCGCTTCATCGGCGCTCACGCCGGTGTAGCGGCCAATCAGGTGCAGCTGGCTCACGGGCACGTACAGCACGGCGTCGCCCGCGTATTGCAGGTGCAGGAACTCTTGCATGGCGGGGCTGCCGTCGGGGTTTTTCTGGCCCATGTCCATGTGCACCAGCCCGCGGTAGCGGCCAATGCCGTGCTGCGCGTGCACCACGGGGTCGCCCACGTTCAGCTCGCTCAAGTCTTTGATGAGCGCATCGATGTCACTGACCTGCTCTTGCTTTTTGCGCCGACGCGCGGTGGCGCCAGCGGCAAACAGCTCGGTTTCGGTCACGAAGTCGATGCCGCCTTCTACCCACGCAAAGCCCTGCGCCAGCGCAGCGGTGGCGATGCCGGTTTTTTCATCCGTGGCTTGCTGGAATTCGGCCAGCGAGTCAAAGGCGGGCGGCTGCAAGCCGCTGGCGCGCAGAAAGTCCAGCAGGCTCTCGCGCCGGCCATCGCTTTCAGCCAGCACCAGCACGCGCTGGGCCGTGCCCCGGATGTGCGCTTGCAGGCGCGCCAGCGGGTCGTCGGCGCCGCGCACCACGGTCAAGGGCGGCAGCGCCTGGGCAAAGGCGGCATCGGGCACGTCCTGCACGCCAGGGCGCAGGGCCAGCTGGGGGTGCGGCTTGGCGCGCAGGTAGAACTGCTCGGCGTTCAGAAACAACGCCTCGGGCGGCAGCACGGGGCGCTCGGGGTCGCCCTGGGCCATTTGGTAGCGCTCGCGCGTGTCTTGCGCAAACTGTGCAAAGGCCGCCTCCAGATCGCCATGCAGCACCAGCACGGCCTGCGCGCCCAGGTAGTCGAACACGGTGGCCGTGTCGTCGAAGAACAGGGGCAGGTAGTACTCGATGCCTGCCGTGGCGATGCCCTGGCCCATGTCCTTGTAGATGCGGCTTTTGGTGGGGTCGCCCTCCATCAGCTCGCGCCAGCGGCTGCGGAACTTGGCGCGCGCGGCCTCGTGCGTGGGAAATTCGCGCCCCGGCAGCAGCCGCACCTCGGGCACGGGGTAGAGGCTGCGCTGCGTGTCGGGGTCGAAGGCGCGGATGGAGTCGATCTCGTCATCAAACAAATCCACCCGGTACGGCTGCACGCTGCCCATGGGAAACAGGTCAATCAGCCCGCCGCGCACGGCGTATTCGCCGGGGCTGACCACCTGCGTCACATGCGCATAGCCGGCCAGGCTGAGCTGGTTTTTCAGCGCCGCCTCGTCCAGCTTTTGCCCTTGCTTGAAATGAAACGTGGTGCCCGCCAAAAACGCAGGCGGCGCCAGCCGGTACAGCGCCGTGGTGGCCGGCAGCAGCACCACGTCGGCCTGCTGCTGGGCAATGGCCCACAGCGTGGCCAGGCGCTCGCTGATCAGGTCCTGGTGCGGGCTGAAGCTGTCGTAAGGCAGCGTTTCCCAGTCGGGAAACAGCACCACGCGCAGGCCGGGGGCAAAAAACGCCAGCTCATCTTGCAGGCGCTGCGCATCGCTGGCCTCGGCGCAGACGATGGCCAGCAAGCGCCTGGCTGCTGACTCGCGCGCAGCCAGCTGGGCCAGCAGCAGCGCATCGGCACTGCCGGGCGGGCGGGGCATGGCGTGGCGTTTGCCGGGGGAAAGGATGGGCAGTGACATGGGATAAGCCAAACAGAGCTGAAACGCCGCGCCATTCAGGGCGCGAAAACGACAAAAGCCCCCGGCCAGTCAAGGGGCGGGGGCGTAGCACGGACACGAAGGTCAAATTGTAGAAGGCTGTCGAAGGCGCCTGCGGTCAGCGAATGCCGGAAGAAAGGCTCTTTTTTTCAATCATTAAAAATGGCATTCGCGCTCTATATTCAATGCCTTTTAGCTATATTTTACATAGCAAAAGCATCCGCCACCAATGGGAGGGTGCGCCAGCCTTATGGCGCCCCCAGCCGCAGCTTTTTCGCCATCGCACCAAAGCGCGCGCCTTCGTCGCGGAACATGGCTGCGGCCTGCGCCGGGCTGCTGATCTGGATGGCGTTGCCCTGCTTTTGCATGGCCTCGCGCGTTTCGGGGGCGTTGAAGGCAGTCACCAGCGCTTCATGCACGCGCTGCACCTGCGCGGCCGGCAGGCCCTTGGGGCCCAGCACGGCAAACCAGCCGTCCACCACGTAGCCGGGCAGACCCTGCTCGGCAAAGGTGGGCAGATCGGGCGCGGCGGCGCTGCGCTGCGCGGCGCTCACGCCCATGGCGCGCAGCGCGCCGGTTTTCAGGTGCTGCTGCGCCGTCATCAGGCCCACCACGGCAAAGTCCACCTGCCCGCCCAGCAAGTCGGACACCATCTGGCCCACGCCTTTGTAGGGAATGTGGCGGGCTTTCACGCCCGCTTCATCCACAAACATTTCGGCAGCCAGGTGCAAGATGGTGCCGGTGCCGCCGCTGGCGAAGGTGTAGCCCTCGGGCTTGGCTTTGAGCAGGGCGATGAACTCTTGCGCGTTGCGCGCGGCCACGGTTTTGGGGTTGGCCACCAGCACCAGCGGCGTGGTGCCGACCACGGCAATGGGCGTGAAGTCGTCCGGCATTTTGAAAGGCGCGCTTTTGAGCACGTGGGGCAACACCACCACGTTGTTGCTGACAAAGCCCAGCGTGTGCCCGTCGGGCGCGGCGCGGCCCAGGGCTTGCAGGCCAATCACGCCGCTGGCGCCGGGCTGGTTGTCAATCACCACGGGCTGGCCCAGCGCCTTGGCCAGCGCGGGCTGGGCGGCGCGGATGATGGTGTCCACCCCCGAGCCAGCGGCGTTGGGCAGGATGAATTTGAGGGCCGTGTCGCTGCCTTGCGCCCAGGCGGCCTGGGGTGCGGCCCAGGCGGCGGCCAAGGCCAGGGTGGCGGCGCCCAGCAGGCGGCGGCGGGTGGCGGGGGTGGGCATGGTTTGTCTTTCGTTCTCAGGTGTGTGGGTAAAAAAGGCGGGCGGCGGGCGTTGACAGCGGGCCTTCAGGCCACCACGCGGCGCGCGCGCAGGGCTTGAATGTCTGCGGCGCTGTAGCCCAGGGCGGCCAGCACCGCGTCGGTGTCGGCGCCCATGCGCGGGGGCTGCTGGCCTGCGCCCAGGCGCTGGCCATTGAGCGTGAAAGGCAGCAGCGTGGTGCGCGCGGTTTGGCCAGCGCGCTCGCCATCGGTCAGGGTGATGTCGGCCAGGCCGCCGGTGGCTTGCAGGTGCGCATCGTCGTACAGCTCTTGCGGCTTGCGGATGGGGGCAAAGGGCAGGCCTTCGCGCTCGAACAGGGCCGCCAGCTCGGCGGCGCTGCGGCTGGCCAGGCGCTGGCGCAGCTCGGGCAGCAGACTGGCGCGGGCCAGCACGCGGGCGTTGTTGTCGCTGTAGCGCGCGTCGGCCTTCAGGTCGGCAAAGCCCAGCGCGTCGCAAAAGGTGGCCCATTGCGCGTCGCTGACGGCGGCCAGAAAAATCTGCTCGCCATCTTTGACGGTGAACACGTCGTACACCGCCCAGGCGCTGATGCGCTCGGGCATGGGCGCGGCGGGCTGGCCGGTGATGGCGTATTGCAGCATGTGCTGGCCCACTAAAAAGACGTTGTTTTCAAACAAGGCGCTTTGCACCTCTTGCCCCTTGCCGGTGATGCCGCGCTGCACCAGCGCGCCCAGCGCGCCAATGGCGCCGAACATGCCGCCCATGATGTCGTTGACGCTGGTGCCCGCGCGCAGCGGATCGCCCGGGCGGCCGGTCATGTAGGCCAGCCCGCCCATCATTTGCACCACTTCGTCCAGCGCGGTGCGGTGCTCGTAAGGGCCGGGCAAAAAGCCTTTGCAGCTCACGTAGATCAGCCGCTCGTTGAGCTGCGCGAGGCTGGCGTAGTCCAGCCCGTACTGGCGCATGGCGCCGGGCTTGAAGTTTTCGGCCACCACGTCGGCGCTGGCGGCCAGCTGGCGCGCCACAGCGGCGCCTTCGGGCTGGCGCAGGTCAATGGCAATGCTTTTCTTGCCCCGGTTGAACATGGGGAAAAAGCCTGCGCCGGCGCCCAGCAGGTGGCGGGTGCGGTCGCCCCCTACGGGCTCGACCTTGATGACCTCGGCCCCCAGATCGGCCAGCACCAGCCCGCAGGTGGGGCCCATGACCATGTGGGTGAACTCCACCACGCGCAGGCCCGTCAGGGGCAGCGGGCGGGTGGCGGCAGGAGCGGGTGCGGGGGCGGTCATGGCAGTGGGTGTCTTTCAAAAAACGGGGCAAAAACGGGCGTGATGGCGTCGCTTGCTAGGGCCTGTTCACACTGTTTTTACCCCTGCGAGGGCCAGCCCAGGCGTGCCAATCTAGGCGTTGGGGCGATGCCAAGGCTGGCCGCCTTGGCAAGGAGCGCAACAACGAGTGGCGCGGCTGGGCTGGCCCTCCCTTCGGGTTGCCCTGCCAAGGGGCCAGGCGCTAGGCGCCAAACGAAGCTGGGGTGCGGCCCCAGCGAGGCTTGGCAACAACGCGAATGGCCCCTTGGCAGGGCAACGCAGGGGTAAAAACAGTGTGAACAGGCCCTAGGGC
>JAUNHQ010000069.1 GCA_030535425.1 Pseudomonadota bacterium
TCAGCACCGCTTTTCTTTTTGCCAAACCCCGGACTTCCGCGAAGAACCTTTTTTTCTGGCATGGGCCGTGTGGACGATCACCCCGGTGACTGAGTGGGGCGCAGCGACCACAGCGGCATATGCACAATGCGCCCCCATGCTGATACACCCGCAAATCGATCCCGTCGCCATCAAGCTGGGGCCCCTGGCCGTTCACTGGTATGGCCTGACCTATCTGGTGGCCTTTGCGCTGTTTTATCTGCTGGCCACCCAGCGTCTGAAGCACCAGCCCTTTGCCATCACCACCCAGCCCGCGCCCTGGACGCGGCGCGATGTGGAAGACCTGCTGTTCTGGGGCGTGGTCGGCGTCATCGCGGGCGGGCGGCTGGGCTATTGCCTGTTTTACAAGCCGGCCTATTACGCCAGCCACCCGCTGGAGATTTTCTACATCTGGCAAGGCGGCATGAGCTTTCATGGCGGCATGCTGGGCGTGATCGTGGCCATGGCGCTGTGGGCG
The DNA here is from genome assembly GCA_030535425.1 of Pseudomonadota bacterium. Classification (GTDB taxonomy): domain Bacteria; phylum Pseudomonadota; class Gammaproteobacteria; order Burkholderiales; family Burkholderiaceae_C; genus Ottowia. The sequence goes on from JAUNHQ010000069.1 coordinate 497, forward strand.
CGCTCGCGCGGGCGGCCCTGGCTGCAAGTGACCGACTTCATCGCCCCCTGCGTGCCGCTGGGCCTGGCCAGCGGGCGCATGGGCAACTTCATCAATGGCGAGCTGTGGGGCCGCGTGGCCGACGCCAGCCTGCCCTGGGCCATGGTGTTTCGCGGCGCAGCCTTGCCTGATGGCAGCAACCCGCCGCGCCACCCTTCGCAGCTGTACCAGTTTGCGCTGGAAGGCGTGCTGCTGTTCGTGCTGCTGTGGCTGTACGCGCGCCAGCCGCGCAAGACGGGGCAGGTCAGCGGGGCGTTTTTGGTGGGCTATGGGGTGTTTCGCTTCATCGCCGAATACTTCCGCCAGCCCGACGCGCACCTGGGCCTGCTGGCGCTGGGCATGAGCATGGGCCAGTGGCTGTGCGTGCCCATGATTGCAGCCGGTGCCGCGATGTGGATATGGGCCAGCCGGCGGGCCTGATGCATCCTTGACAAAATAGGTCATTAGCGCGCGTCTGATAAGTGTTTTTAGCTATGAATAATGTAGTAAACAATTCTCCAGACTCTCCCGCCCCTGCCGAAGGCCCTAGCGCCCGCACCATGCGCCAGCGCCTGGGCGCGCTGCTGGGCCGCCCGCGCGAGGCGCTTTCGCCCCGCGTGCTGCGGCGCACCCTGGCGGAGCTGCAAGCGGTGAACGACCCGGCCTTGAGCGATGTGGAAGGCGGCCGTCGCGCCGCTGCCGTGGCCCAGTGGTACGCCAGCGCCAGTGCCGAGCAGCGGCTCGATTGCTGGCTGCTGATGAGCGAGCAGTTCGCCCCCGACGTGAGCGCGCTGGAGGCTGCCCGCCAGGACTACGAAGCCGCTCTGGGCACGCCCGACGAAGCCCGCGCCGAGGTGCGCCTGCGCCGCGCCTTTGTCTCGCCGCGCACGCGGCTGATGCAGCGCTTTGCCGCCTTTCCCGAAGGCATGCGCTTTTTGCTGGACTTGCGTGCCGAGCTGCTGCCGCACCTGAAAAGCGACAAACGCCTGCTGGCGCTGGACGCCGAGCTGGAGCAGCTGTTTGCCACCTGGTTTGACGTGGCCTTTTTGGAGCTGCGGCGCATCAGCTGGCAGTCGCCCGCCGCGCTGGTGGAAAAGCTCATCCAGTACGAAGCCGTGCACGACATCACCAGCTGGGCCGACGCCAAGAACCGCCTGGACGAAGACCGCCGCTGCTACGGCTTTTTCCACCACCGCCTGCCGGACGAGCCGCTGATCTTTGTGGAAGTGGCCCTGCTGGACGACATGGCCGCCAGCATTCCCCCGCTGCTGGACGAAACCGCCGCCGCGGCCGATCTGGGCAAGGCCAGCACCGCCATCTTCTACTCCATCAGCAACACGCAAACCGGCCTCAAAGGCGTGGGCTTTGGCGACTCGCTCATCAAGCGCGTGGTAGAGACTTTGCGTGCGGAGTTTCCCCAGCTCAAAACCTTTGCCACCCTCTCGCCCATTCCCGGCCTGCGCGCCTGGCTGGCCAAGGCGGCAGATGAGCGCCTGGCCGCCACCTCAGCCCGCACACGCAAGGCGCTGGCCCAGCAACTGGGCCAGGCCGATGTGGACACACCCGCGCTGCTGGCCGCGCTGGATGGCGTGGCCACACTGGACGAAAAATCGCCCCTGGCCCGCTGGCTGCTGGGCGCAGCCGCGCACTACCTGGGCCAGGGCATGGGCGACGGTGGCCGCCCGCGCGACGCCGTGGCCCGCTTTCACCTGGGCAACGGCGCACGCGTGGAACGCATCAACTGGCTGGGCGACCCCTCGCCCAAGGGCCTGAAGCAATCGCACGGCCTGATGGTCAATTACCTGTACGACTTAAAGCGCCTGGACAAGCACCGCGCCTTGCTGGCCCAAGGAAAAATCCCGATATCGGGCGCCGTGCAAAGCCTGCTAGATTGACGCCGGGTTTTTACCCGTCAGTAAAAAAACAGCCCCCTGGGGGTCACCAGGGGCGCTTAACGGTTTTGAGGAGACAACTGCATGACCCATGACTTCACCCGCCGCCGCATGCTGGCCGCTGCGGGCGCCAGCTTGGCGCTGCCCTGGGCCGCGCGCGCATCCAGCGCCTGGCCTGCCAAGCCCGTCACGCTGATCGTGCCCTTTCCGGCTGGCGGTGGCACCGACGCCTTTGCCCGCCCGCTGGCCGCGCAGTTTGGCAAGATCACCGGCAAAACCCTGATCGTGGACAACCGCGGCGGTGCAGGCGGCACCCTGGGCGCATCCGTGGCCGCCAAGGCCCCGGGCGACGGCTACACCCTGTTCATGGGCGGCGCCCACCACACGCTGGCGCCCAGCATGTACCCCAAGCTCGACTACGACATTGAAAAAGACTTCGTCCCCCTGCTGCAAGTGGCCAGCGTGCCGCAGGTCATGGTCGTCAACGCCAAGCGCGCCAGCACCGGCAGCTACAAGGAATTCTTCGAGCTGATCCGCAGCAACCCGGGCAAGCTCAACTACGCCTCCGCCGGCGCCGGCTCTGTGCATCACCTGGCGGGCGAGTTGTACAAGCTCCAGACCGGCACGCAGATCACCCACGTGCCCTACCGCGGCGCCGGCCCCGCGCTGCAAGACCTGATTGCCGGCAATGTGGACATGAACTTTGACGGCCTGGGTTCATCGGCTGGGCACATTGCGGGCGGGCGCATCAAGGCGCTCATGGTGGCGGGCAAGCAGCGCAACCCGGCCATCCCCGACGTGCCCAGCGCCGCCGAGGTGGGCCTGCCCGACTACGACGTGCACACCTGGTACGGCATCTGGGCCCCCAAGGGCATGCCCGCCGACGCGCAAAAAGCCGCCATCGACGTGCTGCGCCAATGCGTGCAGGCCGAAGAAACCCAGGCCGTGTGGCGCAAGCAAGGCGCGTCCTTCCCCGACATCAGCGGCCCGCAATTCGGCCAGCTGGTGCAGGCCGAACTCAAGCGCTGGGCCGCCGTCGTCAAGGCATCGGGCGCCAAGCTCGATTGAAGGGAACAGCCCTCTTGTCAGGCCACATCCGCTTGGAGGACGCGGGCGCCCTGGCCCTCGTCACCGTGTCTCACCCCGGCAAGTTCAACGCCATGAGCCGCGCCATGTGGCGCGAGCTGCAAGACGTGTTCACCCGCATCCAGCGCAGCCCCCAATGGCGCTGCGTGCTGCTGCAAGGCGAGGGCGGGCACTTTTGCGCGGGCGGCGACATTGCCGAATACCCCGCCTTCCGCTTTGATGTGGACAGCCTGCGCGCCTTTCACGAGCAAGACGTGTGGGGCGGCCTGGCCGCCATGCTGGCGTGCGACGTGCCCATCGTCGCCGCCATTGCAGGCAACTGCATGGGCGCGGGGGTGGAAATGGCCTGCTGTGCCGACATCCGCGTGGCCGCCAGCGACGCCAAGTTTGGCGCCCCCATTGCCAAGCTGGGCTTTCCCATGGCCCCGCGCGAAGCGCAGCTGGTGGCCCACGTGGCCGGCCAGGCCAGCGCGCGCCAAATGCTGCTGGAAGCCGCCGTGCTGACCGCCGCCGACATGCACGCGCGCGGCTTTGTGCACACCGTGCTGCCCGCCCTCGCGCTGCGCGCCCACGCCCGCCAGCGCGCCGCGCACATCGCCACCCTGGCCCCGCAGGCCGCGCGGCTGAACAAACAAACGCTTAGAGCATTGAATCCGCCTCTAGCCCGCACCGAAAGCGTGGCAGAAGCTATTGAAAACATAGCTAAAACCGCCTACGACTACGCCCCCAGCGCCGAACACCGCGAAGGCATTGCCGCCTTTTTGGAAAAACGCCCGGCGCGTTTTTGACCGCAGACCTGACCGCTGACCCACCGGCTTTTTCATTGGCTTTCTTCTTTTGTTGCCATGCCCAACCACAACCTCTTCACCGCCCTGCGCGCCGCCTTTCCCGCAGACTTAGACAGCACCGCCATTGAAACCGACAGCGGCGCCACCTATTCCTGGCGCGACATAGACCGCGCCAGCGCCATGATCGCCAACCTGCTGCAATCGCTGGACATTCCCCCCAGCGCCGACGGCATGCCCCCGCGCGTGGCCGTGCAGGTGGATAAATCGGTCGAGGCGCTCATGCTCTACCTGGGCACGCTGCGCGCGGGCTTTGCCTTCTTGCCGCTGAACACGGCCTACCAGCAGGCCGAGATGCAGTACTTCATTGGCAATGCCGAGCCCGCCGTGGTGGTGTGCACCCCCCAGGCTTTCACCTGGCTCAGCCCCATTGCCTTTCAGGCCGGCACGCAGCACGTGTTTACCCTGGGCGATGACCGCACGGGCAGCCTGCTGGAGCGCGCCGCGCATTGCAGCGACGCGCAAACCCCCGCGCTGCGCCAGCCCGATGACCTGGCCGCCATCCTCTACACCAGCGGCACCACGGGCCGCAGCAAAGGCGCCATGCTCTCGCACGGCAATTTGCTGAGCAACGCCGCCATGCTCAAAGACTACTGGGGCTGGCAGCCTGGCGACGTGCTCATCCACGCCCTGCCCATCTTTCACGTGCACGGCCTGTTCGTGGCCATTCACGGCGCGCTGCTCAATGGCAGCAAGATGCTGTGGCACGCCAAGTTCGACCCGTCCAAAGTCATTGCCGATCTGCCCCGCGCCACCGTCTTCATGGGCGTGCCCACGCTGTACGTGCGCATGCTGGCCGATGCGGCGCTCACCCCCGCGCAGGCCGCGCACATGCGCCTGTTCATCAGCGGCTCGGCCCCGCTGCTGATTGAAACCTTCAAAGACTGGCAAACGCGCACCGGCCACACCATCTTGGAGCGCTACGGCATGAGCGAAACCATCATGCTCACCAGCAACCCCTACCGCGCCGACGCGCGCTACGGCGGCCAGAGCGAGCGCCGTGGCGGCACCGTGGGCTTTCCCCTGCCCGGCGTAGGCGTGCGCGTGCACAGCGATGACGGCAAGCCCCTGCCCGCAGGCGAGATCGGCAACATCCAGGTCAGCGGCCCCAACGTTTTCAGCGGCTACTGGCGCATGCCCGAAAAAACGCAAGAGGAATTCACCGCCGACGGCTGGTTCAAAACCGGCGACGTGGGCAAGCAGGACGAGCGCGGCTACGTCACCATCGTCGGGCGCAGCAAAGACCTCATCATCAGCGGCGGCTACAACGTTTATCCGGCTGAAGTGGAGGGCTATCTGAACGACATGCCCGGCGTGGCCGAAAGCGCCTTGGTGGGCGTGCCCCACCCCGACTTTGGCGAAGTGGGCGTGGCCCTGGTGGTGCCCAAGCCCGGTGCCCAGCTCGATGCCGACGCGCTGATCGCCGCGCTCAAAGCCCAGCTGGCCAATTTCAAAATCCCCAAGCGCTGCTTCATCGTGCCCGAACTGCCACGCAACACCATGGGCAAGGTGCAAAAAAACCTGCTGCGGGATGCGCACAAGGATCTGTTTGCGGCCTGATGCGGCACACTGTGCTTAGCCTGAGTGGAAAAAAAGCCATTTGCGCTTGATATATAAGGATTTATTGCTATCAATTTTGATTGAAAGAAACACCTTGAGCGATCTTGCGCACGGCCCCCTAATAAACTTACCGCCATCGACTCAATATAGGAAAAGCACCCATGTCGTTTAAATCCCTGCTACTGCTGCTCATTGGCGTGGCCGTCGTGGCTTTCGTGGGCCTGAACTGGCAGGCCATGAACACGCCGACTGACCTGACATTGGGCTTTACCGACGTACACGCGCCACTGGGCCTGGTGCTGCTGGGGCTGATGGCATTGCTGTCGGTGGTGTTTGTGGCGCTGATCGCCTATACCCAAGGCACGGTGCTGATGGAAACACGCCGGCATGCCAAGGAACTGGCTGCTCAGCGTGAGCTGGCCGACAAGGCTGAGGCGTCACGTTTTACTGACTTGCGCGCGCACCTGGACGCCGAGGTTGCCCGCTTGTCGCAGGTGATTGAAAACCACACGCGCGAAACCCTCTCGCGTGTCGATCGCGCCGAAATGGGCTTGCGTGACCGCCCCGTGGATCTGGAAATTGGCCGCCTGGTGCAGGCAGTGGAAAGCCACAACCGTGATCTGCACGCACGTGTGGACCGGCTGGAGATGGGCCTGCGCGAGGGCTTGGCAGGCTACGTTCCCGCACCGGCCAGCATGCAGCCTGCGGTGCTGGCAGCGCAGGTCGATGCGTCGCGCTCGCCCGCGGCGGGGTTGGATCCCGTAGGCAACGCCGTGCCGCGTTGATTGTGAGGCGCTGACTTTCAGGTGCCAGAGGGCAGCGCCAAGCGCCCGCCGCGCTTGGCGTATCAGGCCTGTTGTCCATGCAAGCCAAACGGCCCCTGGCGTGAAAACGCCAGGGGCCGTTTGGGTTGGGACAGGTGGGGGCTGAGCCTGTTGGCCGCAGCGATCAGCGCAACACCAGCACCGGGATTTCCGAGTGCGTGAGCACCTGCTGCGTCTCGCTGCCCAGCAGCAGGCGCTTGACACCCTTGCGGCCGTGCGAGGCCATCACGATCAGATTGGCCTTGTGCTTCTTGGCAGCGGCAATCAACGCGTCGGACACCACGTCGGACTTGGCCAGCACAGCCTTGACCTTCACGCCCTTGTTTTCGCCCGCTTTCTTGACCGCATCTACCACGGTCTTGCCATCTTCGGCCCATTGCTTTTCCACGCGCGCCACATCTTCGGACGACAGCGGAATAGACCCTTCGAAATAGCTTTGCGGATAACGCGGCACCACTTTCAGCGCCACCAGCTCGGCACCGCAAAGCGCAGCCAACTCGATAGCGTGGTCAACAGCTTTTTTCGACAGCTTCGAGCCGTCAGTCGCCACCAGAATGCGTTCGTACATGGATCGGATCTCCTTGGGTTATGGATGGTACACGGGCAAATCCCGCATACGTTACCCGCCCTGTGGCACCGGCCATCTTGACCAGAGTCAAGACCGACGCGGGTAATGGCGCTACAGTCTCGCGCGTGATGCAAGGGGTAAGCACGATGTCATCGGCGGTCGAAACCGCCTCGCCGCAGGCTGTGCCAGCCGCTGGGCTTGCGCTGCTGGACGAGCGCGACGAGTGGCTCCAGTTCAGCCGTCCGCTGGCGGCACCTGGCCAGCCTCAGGATGGCTGCTGGGAATCGAACGTGGTGTTTGAGGGCATGTACTGCGCCGCCTGCGCCACCACCATCGAGCAGGCATTGGCTGCCGCGCCGGGCGTGCGCGAATTCCAGGTCAATGCTGCCAGCCACCGTGGCCGCGTGGTGTGGGATGAGCGTGTCACACGGCCTTCCGAGTGGATGGGCGCCGTGCTGCGCACGGGTTACCGTCCTCTGCCCGCGCATGATGCGTTCGCCAGCGAGCGCCGTCAGGCAGAAACCCGAAAAATGCTCTGGCGCATGGGCGTGGCCGGCATGTGCATGATGCAGGTGATGATGTACGCCACCCCCACGTACTTCACCACACCAGGCGATATCGCGCCTGACTTGGAGCGGCTGCTGCGCTGGGCGCAGTGGGTGCTGTCGCTGCCCGTGCTGCTGTTTTCCTGCCAGCCTTTCTTTGCCAATGCCCTGCGCGACTTGCGCCAGCGTGCCATCAGCATGGATCTGCCTGTGTCTCTGGCCATGCTGATCACCTTTGTCGTCAGCGCCCTGGGCACCTTTGAGCCGCAGGGTGTGTTCGGGCATGAGGTGTATTACGACTCCTTCACCATGTTCGTCTTCTTCCTGCTCATGGGGCGCTGGCTGGAACTGCGCCTGCGTGACCGCACCGCAGGCGCGCTGGAGGCGCTTATGCACCGGTTGCCTGAAAGCGTGCAGCGGCAGGATGCCCAGGGCCAGTGGCAGCGTGTGTCCGTGCGGCGGCTGCGCGTGGGCGATGTGGTGCGGGTGCTGCCAGGCGAGGGCTTTCCCGCCGATGGCGTGCTGCTGCGCGGCCACACGACGGTGGACGAGGCGCTGCTCACGGGCGAATCCACTCCGCTGGCGCGAGGCGAGGGCGAGAGCGTGATTGCAGGCAGCCACAACCTCACCGCTTCCGTGGATATGCGAGTGGATCAGTTGGGTGAGGACACGCGCTACGCGCAGATCGTTGCGCTGATGACGCAGGCCAGCACCAGCAAGCCGCGCCTGGCCCAGCTGGCAGATCGGCTGGCCAAGCCCTTTCTCATCCTGGTGCTGCTGGCTGCCGGTCTGGCCTGCGCCTGGTGGTGGCCTAGCGATCCGGGGCGGGCACTGATGGTGGCTGCTGCCATTTTGGTGGTCACATGCCCTTGCGCACTTTCGCTGGCCACCCCAGCGGCCATGCTGGCGAGCGCGGGCAGCCTGGCGCAGCGTGGGGTGCTGGTGCGACGTTTGCAGGCGCTGGAAACCCTGGCGGCAGTGGACACCCTGGTGTTTGATAAGACCGGCACCCTCACGCGAGATGCCTTTGTACTTGACCAAGTGCAGGTGCGCGAGGGCGTGAGCCGTGCGCAGGCCATGACATTGGCTGCACAGCTGGCGCGCGCCAGCCTGCATCCCATTTCGCGTGCGCTGGTGCAAGCCGCACAGGCGTGGCCGGAAGATGCGTCTGCGCCATCTTCCGCACGGCCTGATCTGCATGAAGTGACCGAAGTGCCGGGGCAGGGTGTGCGTGCAGTGGCTCCGGGCATCGGTGAATGGCGCCTGGGCTCTGCTGCCTTTTGCGGGCTGCCGGCAGGCAACACTCAGCCATGGGCTCAGGCGCAAGGCCCCGTGAGCCATTTGAGCGATGCCCAGGGCTGGATGGCCAGCTTTGTGTTTCGCGAGGATGTGCGTGAGGACGCCCGCGCCACGGTGCAAGCCTTGCAGGCAGATGGCGTGCGTGTGCACTTGCTGTCAGGGGATCAGCCCGAGGCTGCTCAGGCTGTGGCCCGGCTGGCTGGCATCGAACAGGCGCGTGGCGGTTGTACGCCAGCCGACAAACTGGCGGCCATGCAGGGCTTGCAGGCAGAGGGCGCCACGGTGGCCATGGTGGGCGATGGTCTGAACGACGGGCCGGTGCTGGCCGGTGCGCATGTGTCTTTTGCCTTTGGCCGTGCCGTGCCGCTGGCGCGCGCGCAATCGGACTTCGTGGTGTTAGGCGATCAGCTTGCGGCTGTTGTGCATGCACAACGAAAAGCCCGCTTCACCCTGTGCATCGTGCGGCAAAATCTCGCCTGGGCTGCGGCCTACAACGCCACGGGTGTGCCGCTGGCCATGATCGGCTGGATGCCCGCCTGGGCGGCAGGGCTGGGCATGGCGCTCAGTTCGCTGCTTGTGGTGGGTAACGCCCTGCGCCTGACGGGCAACCATGAGATGCTCCAGGCTGCTTGAAATGGACATTCTTTATCTGCTCATTCCGCTGTCGGTCGTGCTGGTGTTTCTCATCCTGGCGGCCCTGGGCTGGGCGATTTACCGTGGCCAGTTTGATGACATGGAGCGCGAGGGTGAGCGAATTCTTGACCATGACTGACCCACGTCAAGCACCCCCTGAGAATTTCGCGGAAACTGCAACAGCTTTTTACAAAGAAGAGGTGGAAATGACATTCGCCAATACCCAAGCCACGGTCTACAACGACAAAGTGGTTAGGCAATTCGCCATCATGACGGTGGTGTGGGGCGTGGTCGGCATGCTGGTGGGCGTGATCATCGCCGCGCAGCTGGCTTGGCCAGAGCTCAATCTGGGCATACCCTGGCTGAGTTACGGCCGCTTGCGGCCCTTGCACACCAATGCGGTGATTTTTGCCTTTGGCGGGTGCGCGCTGTTTGCCACCGCGTATTACGTCGTGCAGCGTACCTGCCAGGTGCGGCTGTTTTCCGACAAACTGGCCGCCTTCACTTTCTGGGGCTGGCAGGTGGTCATCGTGGCTGCCGCTATTTCCCTGCCCCTGGGCTACACCTCGGGCAAGGAATACGCCGAGCTGGAATGGCCTATCGACATCCTGATTACCCTGGTGTGGGTGGCCTTTGCCGTGGTCTTTTTTGGCACCGTGGGCACGCGCCGCGTCAAGCACATCTACGTGGCCAACTGGTTCTACGGCGGCTTCATCCTGGCCGTGGCTCTGCTGCACCTGGTCAACAGCGCGGCCTTGCCCGTGGGTCCGATGAAGGCTTACTCTGCCTACGCTGGCGTGCAAGACGCCATGGTGCAGTGGTGGTACGGCCATAACGCGGTGGGCTTTTTCCTCACCGCGGGCTTTCTGGGCATGATGTACTACTTCATCCCCAAGCAGGCCGAGCGCCCCGTGTACAGCTACCGCCTGTCCATCGTCCATTTCTGGGCGCTGATCTTCACCTACATGTGGGCCGGCCCCCACCACCTGCACTACACCGCGCTGCCTGACTGGGCGCAAAGCGTGGGCATGGTGTTCTCGCTCATTCTGCTGGCCCCCAGCTGGGGCGGCATGATCAACGGCATCATGACCCTCTCGGGTGCTTGGCACAAACTGCGTGACGACCCGATCCTGCGCTTTCTGATCGTGTCCCTGTCGTTCTACGGCATGTCCACCTTCGAAGGGCCGATGATGTCCATCAAGACCGTCAACGCCCTGAGCCACTACACCGACTGGACCGTGGGTCACGTGCACTCGGGCGCGCTGGGCTGGGTGGGTCTGATCACCATGGGCTCCATGTACTACCTGATTCCGCGCCTGTTCGGCCAAAAGCAGATGTACAGCGTCAAGGCCATTGAGGTGCACTTCTGGGTGGCCACCATCGGTATCGTCATCTATATCGCCGCGATGTGGATTGCCGGCGTAATGCAGGGCCTGATGTGGCGTGCGGTCAACCCCGATGGCACGCTGACCTACACCTTCGTGGAATCGGTCAAGGCCACTTACCCGTTCTACGTGCTGCGCCTGCTGGGTGGCTTGCTGTACCTCGGCGGCATGGTCGTGATGCTGTGGAACACGGTGAAAACCGCCACCGCCGGCCGTGTGGTGCCGGTGCAGATTCCCGCCGTTGCGGCCCACGCCTGATTTCCTAGGAGTCCAGCAGTCATGGAACAAGAGAAAATTTCCGGCCACGCCAAGGTCGAAACCAGCAACTTCCTGATGATCGTGCTGATCCTGATCGTGGTCTCCTTCGGGGGGCTGGTCGAGATCGTGCCGCTGTTCTTCCAGAAGTCCACCACCCAGCCCATTGAGGGTCTGAAGCCCTACACCGCGCTGCAAGTGGTGGGTCGCGATGTGTACGTGCGCGAAGGCTGCTACAACTGCCACTCGCAAATGGTGCGCCCCTTCCGCGCCGAGGCGCTGCGCTACGGCCCCTACTCGGTGGCGGGTGAGTTCGTGTACGACCACCCCTTCCAGTGGGGCAGCAAGCGCACCGGGCCTGACCTGGCGCGCGTGGGCGGCCGCTACAGCGACGACTGGCACCGTGCGCACCTGATCAATCCGCGCGATGTGGTGCCCGAGTCCAACATGCCCGCTTACCCCTGGCTGGAAACCACACCTGCCAACGCAGCCACCGTGCAGGCGCACATGCGCGGCCTGCGCACGCTGGGCGCGCCCTACACCGACGAAGAAATTGAAAAAGCTCCCGAGGAGGTCAAGGGCAAGACGGAAATGGAGGCCGTCATCGCTTACCTGCAAGGGCTGGGCATCCACCGCAAATAAGAACCACACTGCACAGCCAGGAGGCGAAACGCATGGACATCAATCTTTTGCGCAGCATCGTGACCGTGGTGGCGCTGGCCGTGTTCATCGGCATCGTGGTCTGGGCCTGGTCGGCGCGTAACAAGGCGCGCTTTGACGAGGCCGCGCGCTTGCCCTTTGAGCAGGATTGAAAGTGCCTGGCGATCTCGCCAACTCCCACGTGTGCCCCCGTCTGGCAAGGAATAACAAATGAGCGACTTTACGAGCAACTTCTGGCCGGTGTTCATTGCCGGCATCACGCTGCTGGGCATTTTTGGCTGTCTGGTGCTGCTGTGGATCAGCGGCCAGACCAAGGCCATGACCGATGCCGACAACACCACCGGCCACGTGTGGGACGGCGACTTGCGCGAAATGAACAACCCCTTGCCGCGCTGGTGGGTGGGCCTGTTCATCATCACCTGCGTGTTCTCTCTGGCTTACCTCTACCTGTACCCTGGCCTGGGCAACTACCAGGGCTCGCTGGGCTGGTCGCAAACCGACCAGTTTGAAAAGGAAATGGCCCGGGGCAACGAGCAGGTGGCGCCCATTTACGCTGCCTTTGCGGGCAAGAGCGCCGAAGAGCTGTCCAAGGACCCGCAGGCCATGGCCATTGGCGATCGCTTGTTCATGAACAACTGCGCGCAGTGCCACGGCTCTGACGCCCGCGGCGCCAAGGGCTTTCCTGACCTGACCGACGGCCACTGGACCTGGGGGGGCACATCAGCGCAAATCCATGAAACCATTGCCAAGGGCCGCACCGGCGTCATGACGCCCATGGGCGCTGCCGTGGGCAGCGCGGACGACGTGCGCAACCTGGCCGCCTACGTCATCAGCCTCTCGGGCGGCCCGCACGACTCGGTGCGCGCCGAGCTGGGCAAGGGCAAGTTCATGGTCTGCGCCGCCTGCCATGGCGCTGACGGCAAGGGCAACCAGGCTTTGGGGGCACCCGATCTGACCAAGGGCATCTTCGTGCACGGCCCGGCCATCGAGTCGCACGTGGTGGACATGATCACGAACGGCAAGACGGGTGTCATGCCGGCCTGGGAAGCCAAGTTCACGCCCGAGCAGCTCAACGTGCTCACGGCCTATGTCTGGGGCAAAGGCGGTGGCCAGGCCAATGCGCCTGCCGCCGGAGCTGCTGCAGCAGCGACACCTGAGCCGGCAGCCTCGCCTGCCGAAGCAGCTGCCGCGCCGGCAGCCAGTGCAGACGCGGCCTCCGTTGAGGTGGACAACGGCGTGGTCAAGTTCTTCTTTGCCGTTGGCAAGGCTGATCTGGCCGATGGGGCTGACCAGGCGCTGGCGCAGGTGCTGGAGGGTGCCAAGCAAGGCAAGAGCGTCACGGTGAGCGGTTTCGTGGACAGCAGCGGAAATGCGGCACAGAACGAGGAGCTGGCCAAACAGCGTGCCACGGCTGTTCGCGACCGTCTGGTTTCGCTGGGTGTGCCTGCCGAGCGCGTTGAGATGAAAAAGCCCGAGAACATTGAGGCGGGCACTGGCGCACAGGCACGCCGTGTGGAAGTGAGCCTGGCTTCCTGACTGCACTGGCTAAGCACGGCCGCCGTGTGGCGGGCGAGGCTCTCTGGTGAGTTTGGCCCTCCCCCGCTGCTTGGCACCACGCAAAGGACGCCTTGGGCGTCCTTTTTGTTTGGGCGGCGCTGGTGCTTGATGGCCCAGGCTTCTTATGTTGCGTCAGGCAGGGCCATGTCTGCCGCCGCAGGCAGCCACTGCCCGTCTACATGCAGGCTGCGTGCGGCTTGCACGGCATTGGCGCAGGCCCGTGCAGTGGCTTCGGCCGCCATGATGCACAGCAGATTGAAGTCTGCCGCCTCGGCTTGCCCGGTGGACAGGGCGAACAGCGTGTCGCCATCGCTCATGGTGTGAACGGGGCGGATGGCATGGGCCAGGCCATCGTGGCCGGCGCCTGCCAGGCGCTGGCACTGTGCTTTGCTCAGTGGCGCATCGGTGGCCAGCACGCCGATGGTGGTGTTGGCGCCAGAGAGGATGGCCAGCGGAGGTTCGCCCGCCAGTGTGGCGGCAACGCTGCCACGCAAAGCGGTGCCATCGGCGCTGCGTGCGCCGGCCAGGAGGGCGCCGGTGGCAGGGTGCACCACGTCGCCCAGTGCATTGACGGCGATGAGCGCACCCACGGTGACTTGGCCGACCGTGAGGCTGGCCGTGCCGATGCCGCCTTTCATGGCATACGTGGCGCCGAACAACTTGCCCACGGTGGCGCCGGCACCTGCGCCCACATTGCCTTGCGCGGGCGCGGCGGTGCTGGCTGCTTCGCAGGCGGCAAAGCCGGCTTGGGCGTCGGGGCGGATGCGCGCGTCGCCAACCATCAGGTCGAACAGCACGGCGGCAGGGACGATGGGCACGGTTTGCCCCGGTGCGGGGCTGATGCGCAGGCCGATGCCTTGTTGCTCCAGCCAGCGCATGACACCGCTGGCCGCATCCAGCCCCCAGGCGCTGCCGCCTGTCAGCAGCACGGCATGCACGGTGTGGACGGTGTTGTCTGGCCGCAGCAGGTCTGTTTCGCGTGTGCCGGGGGCTGCACCGCGCGCATCCACGCCGCCGGTGGCACCTTCAGGGGCAATGACAACGGTGCAGCCTGTGGGGCGGCGTGTGTCGGTGAAGTGGCCTACGCGCAGGCCGCGCACGCGGGTGATGGCGCCGTCAAAAAGAGCAAAGGGGTGCAAAGGCATGGGCAATGGCCGCACGCGCGGCAGTGGTGGTGATGTTCCATTGTCCGAAAACGCTGAGCCAGATGTGCTGATGTTGCAGGCACAGCAGCATGTCAAGAGCTGGTCGCCACGCCACCGGGCGGTATCTGCGTGGCCCAGCCCCTTTCAGATGGGGAAACGGGCGGCACCCTTGCGGCCACAAGGATTTGCGGCAAAAGGTTTTGATGAAAAAGGGCATTTGCGCGCATTGGGTAAGGGTTTTTAGCTATAAAAATAAAAGCATAGATGCTTGTCGGCATCGGCTGAGCGGCGGGCTCTTTCAGTGGCGGGTGCTGCGCCGTGCCAGGGCCGCGCGTCGGCGGCGCCAGCGCATGCGTTGCCACAGCCACCAGCTGCCGGAGACCAGGGCATAGGTCAGCAGCCCGCCCGCAATGGCAAACACGAGCAGACCCACGATGAGGGGCTTGCCCATGGCATGCAGGCGCTGCCAGGTGGAGGGGGAGTCGTTGCTGCTGGCGCGGGCCTGCATGGCCTCATGGATGCGCGCAAGGTTAGCCTGCGAGTCGTGCACGGGCTGGCCAGTCAGGCGGCTGCCGGTCTTGTAAGCCAGAAAGTAAATGGGCGCGAAGGTGACGGGGTTGGTGACCAGGGTGCTGCCCATGGCTGCGGGCAGATTGGCGCGCAGCGCGATGGCAACGGCCGCCGAGGCGGGAATTTGTGCGACAGGAATCAGCAGGCCAAAGAAGATGCCGATGGCCATGCCCAGGGCCACGCCCTGGCGTGAGAGGCGCCACAGGCGGCGCTCGCCCAGCCAGGGGGCCAGCCACCGGGTAAAGCGGCCTGCGGCCAGTTGCTCTCGGGTAGGAATGACGTTGCGGAGTTTGTGTAGCCAGGACACGGCGAGAAAGACAGCAAGGGGCCGGAAGCTTGCGTGGGGTTTGCCCGGCCAGGGGTGGTGGGAAAGTACAGGTGTGGCACAAATGCAGGTGTGGCACAAACCGCGGGCGTGCGATGCGCGGTGGGCGGTGCGGCTCGCCTACGCCCGCTGCGCTTTCAGCAAATCGGCCACCAAAAAGGCCAGCTCCAGGCTTTGGCTGCCGTTCAGGCGCGGGTCGCACGCGGTGGTGTAGCGCTGGGCCAGGTGGGCGTCGGTCAGGTTCTGGCCGCCGCCGCGGCATTCGGTCACGTCCTGGCCGGTCAGCTCCACATGCAGGCCGCCGGGCACGGTGCCGGCTTGCGCGTGGGCGGCGAAAAACTCGCGCACCTCTTGCACGATGTTGGCGAAGTCGCGCGTTTTCACGCCTTGCGCGGTGCTGACGGTGTTGCCGTGCATGGGGTCGCAGCTCCAGATGGCGGGGTGGCCCGCGTCGCGCACGGCGGCCAGCAGCGCGGGCAGGCGCTGGGCCAGCTTGCCTGCGCCCATGCGGGTGATGAGCACCACGCGGCCCGGCTCGCGCGCGGCATCCAGCGTGCGCAGCAGGGCCAGCACGTCATCGGGCGTGGCCGTGGGGCCGATCTTGACCCCCACCGGGTTGGCAATGCCGCGCAGGTAGGCGATGTGCGCGCCGTCCAGCTGGCGCGTGCGCTCGCCCAGCCACAGCATGTGGGCCGAGCTGGCGTAGTGGCCGCGGGCGGTCAGCGCATCGTCCAGCGGGCGCGTGAGCGCTTCTTCATAGGGCAGCAGCAGCGCCTCGTGCGAGGTGTAAAAGCTCACCTCGCGCAGCTGCGGCGTGTTGGCGGCGGTAAAGCCCATGGCGGCCATGAAGGCCAGGGTTTCGCCAATGCGGCTGGCCAGCTCGGCATAGCGCTGGCCCTGCGGGCTGCGGCGCACAAAGTCGGTTGTCCAGGCGTGCAGCTGGTGCAGATCGGCAAAGCCGCCTTGGGCCAGCGCGCGCAGCAGGTTCAGCGTGGCGGCGCTGGCCGAGTAGGCGTGCAGCATGCGCTGGGGGTCGGGCGTGCGGTCAGCTGCGGTAAAGCCCGCGCCGTTGATGATGTCGCCCCGGTAGCTGGGCAGGGTCACGCTGCCTTGCGTTTCGGTATCGGCAGAGCGCGGCTTGGCGTATTGCCCGGCGATGCGCCCGAGCTTGACCACCGGCCGCGCAGCGGCATAGGTCAGCACCACGGCCATTTGCAGCAGCACGCGAAAAGTCTCGCGCGCGGCATCGCCGCCCTGGGTGTCCAGGCTTTCCGCGCAGTCGCCGCCTTGCAGCAAAAAGGCGCGGCCTGCGGCCACATCGGCCAGCTGCGCGCGCAAGGCCCGCACCTCGCCCGCAAAGATCAGCGGCGGAAACTGCGCCAGCCGGGCACAGGCCGCATCCAGCGCCGCAGGGTCGGGATAAGCCGGCATTTGCCGCGCAGGCTTGTCACGCCAGGCGGCGGGGTGCCAGGTGGGGGGTGCGTTTGAGGGGGCAGAGGGCTGGCTGTCGGAGGACATCACATAAAAGACGAAAAGGTGGTTTGCCACGGATCGGGCAGCCATGGCAGCACATGGCAATTGTGGCCTAGCCTTATGTCTTCACGTTGATGGGAGCACAGGTTGAAGAAAGGGTATCCCACAGCTATGCATTGCTTCATGAGAAAGGCCCCTTGTTCCGTAGTGCCAGCAAGACGTGCAGGCCAAAGTCATAGAAGACCATTCAGGCCTTCTTGCAACGTCAAAGGCTGTGGCGCTGTGCATTTATTTGCTCTAGGGCGTGTTCACACTGTTTTTGCCAGTGCGAACGGGGTGAACACGCCCTAGG
>JAUNHQ010000070.1 GCA_030535425.1 Pseudomonadota bacterium
ACCACCACGGGGCCGCACGGTGGCTTGCGCGGTTTTGAATACCAGGTTGTCCTGCGGTTTGTCGCCCGCTTTCCAATGCGAGCCGCCCTTGCCGGTGACGGTGCTGTTGCTCATGGGCAGCATGACTTTGAGCGACAAGTCGGCGTCATTGGGCGAGAGCTTGACGATGACATGGCGCCCGCTGGCGGCCTGCCCGTCTGGCACCAGGCTGTCGCTGACCAGCACGTCGGTCACGGTGCGGCCAGGCACGCTGAAATCCTGCGCGCGCAGGGCGCTGGCGGCCACGGGGCGGTCGTACGTCAGCGCCACGGCGATCAGGCGCACGCCATCGCCTGCCACTTCGGTGATGGCTGTGGCGCTCAGGGCCTGGGCCGCGCCGGTGGCCCAGGCGGGCAGGGCCACGCCAAGCGTGGTGCCAGCGCCCAGGCTCAGCCATTGGCGGCGGGAGAGTATGTTTGACATGGTGTGATGAGAGGAGGAACCCGGAGGTTGGGGGAGAAATATTCGCTTTCAGCAGACTTAGTGCTTGACTTGACGGGGCGCTTGCAGCTTGTCGGCCAGGGCGCGCACCTGGGTGGCGTCGGCGCTGGTGACGGCCAGGCCCGCCAGCTCGGCCAGCAGGGCGCTGTCGCAGCCGCGCAGCGCGGCTTTGACGGGTGCGATGTCGCGCTGGCTCATGGACAGCTCGCGCACGCCCAGGCCCACGAGGATGGCCGCGCCCAGCGGGTCGCCCGCGATGCCGCCGCACACGCCTACCCAGCAGGGGTGGCCGTTGGCGTCGGCGGCGCGCGCGCCTTGCACGGTGCGCTGGATCATGCGCAGCACGGCCGGGTGCAGGCTGTCGGCCTCGCGGGCCAGCTCGGGGTGCTGGCGGTCGATGGCCAGCACGTACTGGGTGAGGTCGTTGGTGCCGATGGAGAAAAAGTCCACGTGCCGCGCCAGCTGGTCGGCCATGGCGGCGGCGGCGGGCACCTCGATCATGATGCCAATGGGCACGGCGGGCGCGCCCAGTTGCTGGCGGATGCGTTCGCAGTCGGCCTTCAGGGCGGTGATTTCGGCCAGGCTGGTGATCATGGGGAACATGATGGACAGGGGCGCTGCGCCTTCGCTTGCCAAGGCGGCGCAGTCTTTGGCGGCGCGGTAGATGGCGCGCAGCTGCGGCTCCAGCAGGTCGGGGCGGCGCAGCATGAGGCGGCTGCCGCGGATGCCCAGGAAGGGGTTTTCCTCGTGCGGCAGGTTGAGGTAGGGCACTTGCTTGTCGCCGCCGATGTCGAGGGTGCGGATGATCAGCGGCTTGCCGCCCAGGGCGCGCACCATGCCGCAGTAGGTGTCGTATTGCTCGTCTTCGCTGGGGGCGCTGTCGCGCTCCAGATAGAGAAATTCGGTGCGCATCAGGCCCACGCCTTCGGCGCCAGCGGCCAAGGCGGCGGGCACTTGCTCGGGCCGGTTGACGTTGGCCGCCACCTCCACGCGCTGACCGTCTTGGGTGAGGGCCGGTTGCAGGGCTTGTTCGGCGTTGGCGCGGGCCTGGGCCTGCTGGGTGGCGCGCCATTGGCGGGCGCTTTGCAGATCGGCTTCGTCCAGCTGCCAATAAAGGCGGCCGCCGTCGCCATCGACCACCACGGTTTCGCCGTCGGGCAGATCGAGCAGGGCGCTGCCGGCAGCTACCAGGGCGGGCAGGCCCAGGGTGCGGGCAATGATGGCGGTGTGCGAGGAAGGACCGCCTTGCGCGGTGCACAGCCCGGCCACGCGGCGCAAGTCAAGCGCGGCGGTGTCGCTGGGGGTGAGGTCGGCCGCGGCGATGACCAGGTTGTCACCTTCTTGAAGCGCAGCGCTGGGCAGGGGCAGGTGGGGCGCCAGTTTGCGCAGCACGCGCAGGCCCACGTCGCGCAAATCGGCCGCGCGAGCGGCCAGCAGGGGGCTGCCCACGGCTGCCAGCTGGGTGGCGGCGGCTTCAATGGCCTGGTGCCAGCTCCAGGCCACGCCGTGGCCTTGGGCGATGTGCTGGCAGGTTTGGGCGATGAGGCCGGTGTCGCCCAGCAGCTCGGCCTGGGCGCGGAAGATGCCGCCTTCGGTGGCGCCGATGCGTGCGGCGGTGTCGGTGGCCAGTTGCAGCAGTTCGGTGCGGGTGGCGGCCAGGGCCGCGTCCAGCGCGTCGGCGGCGGGTTTGAGGGCGCTGGGCTCGTCCGGCACCTGAATGTCGGCGCTGCGGCGCACGCGCAGGGTGCCGATGGCCAGGCCCGGGCTGGCGCTGATGGCGGGCAGGGACAAAGGCTTGCCCGCCGGGCGCCAGGCGTTGCGGGCGGCGGCCTGGGCGCTGGCTTGCTGCTGGGCGGCTTTGTCGGCCTCGGCTTGCTCGACGGCGGCAAGGCGGTCCATGACGGCGCGCAGCGCGGTCAGGGCGGCGTCGGCGTCGGCGCCTTCGGCTGAGACGTGAATGGCCGCGCCATGCGCCATGCCCAGTTGCAGCAGGGCCATGAGGTTTTTGGCGTCGCCCGTTTCCTGGCCGCAGCGCACGCGCACGCTGGCGGCAAAGCGGCGCGCGGTTTCCACCCACTGCTGGGCGGGGCGGGCGTGCAGGCCGTTGGGGTAGGGCATGGTCCAGTCAAAGCCCTGGGACAAGTCGCCTGCGGCGGCGGGGCTGGCGGGCGGGGCCTGGTCAAACGCGGCAAGGATGTCGCCCGCGTTCTGCGTGGTGGTCAGCTGGTGCAAGGTGGCTTCGTCTTGCAGCAGGCGCGTCAGGCGGCGCAGCAGGGCCAGGTGCTCGTCCGATTGCGCGGCGATGGCAAAGATGAGGGTGGCGGTTTGCTCGCTGTTCCAGGCCACACCGGCGGGCACTTGCAGAACGGCAATGCCGGTGCGGTGGATCATGTGCCGGTCGGCAATCTGCCCGTGCGGAATGGCCACGCCGCTGCCCAAAAAGGTGTTGGCCACCTTCTCGCGTGCCAGCAGGCTGTCGATGTAGGCGGGGGCGATGCAGCCCGCATCAGCCAGCAGCTGGCCGGCTTGGCGGATGGCGTCGGCCTTGGTGGCGGGGGTGGCGCCCAGGCGGATGAGTTCGGGGCTGATGAGCTGCGAGGGGGGCAGGCTGTGGGACATGGCAGGGGATCTCCTTGGCGCCAAAAGTCTAGTGCAGCGCGCACGGTAACCGCTGCGGGCCGCTGGCGGGCTGTGGCAGGTCAAGGTTTTGGGTGACAGGCGCGGGCGGTGGGTGAGGGGGCGGGGCGCTTACCATCGGCAGCCATGTCTTTTGCCCAGCCGCCCCATGCCGTGCCGCCCGTTTCCTTGCGCCAGGACGCGCAGGTGATTGGCCTGGTGGGGCTGGCGCATGCCAGTTCGCACTTTGCGCATTTGCTGCTGCCGCCGCTGTTTCCGGTGTTTGCTGCGGAGTTCGGGCTGTCTTACGCGCAGCTAGGGCTGCTGATGACGGTGTTTTTCATCATCTCGGGCACGGGGCAGGCACTGTCGGGCTTTGTGGTGGACCGCGTGGGCGCGCGGCCGGTGCTGATGGCCTCGTTCGTGTGCTTTATCGGCGCCTGTCTGGCGGGTTTTGCGGCGCAGGGCTATGCGGGGCTGATGCTGGTGGCGGTGCTGGCGGGGCTGGGCAATGCGCCGTTTCATCCGGTGGACTTTTCCATTTTGAACCAGCGCGTGTCCACGGCGCGGCTGGGCTATGCCTTCAGCGCGCATGGGCTCAGCGGCAACCTGGGCTGGGCGCTGACGCCGGTGTTTCTGCTGTTTTTCACTGCCTGGCAGGGCTGGCGCTCGGGCTATCTGGCGGCGGCGCTGATGTACGCGGGCATTCTGGCCGTGCTGGTGCTGGGGCGCGAGAAGCTGCGCACCGAGGTGGTGCCGCGCGCGGCCGGCGCGGCCCGGGGCAGCGACGTGGCGTTTTTGAAGCTGCCGGTGGTCTGGTGGTGCTTTGCGTTCTTTTTGCTGTCCACCATGACGCTGGCGGTGGTGCAGGGCTTTGCCTCGTCCATCATGCGCGCCGTGCATGGGGTGAGCTTTGAGGCGGCCACGAGCATGATCACCGCCTACATGCTGTGCGGCGCGGTGGGCATGCTGGCCGGCGGTGTGGTGGCCGCACGCATGCCGCGCCAGAGCGATCATGTGGTGGCCCTGTCCATGGGCGCGGGGGCGGCGCTGATCGTGCTGGCGGCCACGGGCTGGTTGGGCGGCTGGGGGTCGATGGCGGCGCTGGCGCTGACTGGCTTTGCCGTGGGGGTGGGCGGGCCCAGCCGCGACATGATGATCAAGAAAGCCGCGCCGCAGGGCGCCACGGGGCGCGTGTACGGCACGGTGTATTCGGGGCTGGACATTGGCTTTGCCGTGGCGCCGCTGCTGTATGGCTGGCTGATGGACCGGGGCCATTACGCCGCCACGCTGGGGGCAGCGGCGGTGTTCTTGCTGCTGAGCGTGGGCGCGGCGCTGGGCGTGGGGCGGCGTACCGAGGCCCGTTGAACGCGGCTTGCGGAACCCCTGCGACATGGCATGCCGGCGGCGCTGCTCAATAATTCCGCGCCATGACCCAACGTATTGCTGGCCACCTCCTCGTCGAATGCCTTCTGGCCCAGGGCGTCACCCATGCCTTTGGTGTGCCGGGCGAAAGCTACCTGGCCGTGCTGGATGGTTTCTACGCGCACCGCGACAAGCTGCAATTCATCGTCTGCCGTCAAGAGGGCGGGGCGGCCTTCATGGCCGAAGCGCATGGCAAGCTAACGCGCCGGCCCGGGGTGTGCTTTGTCACGCGCGGGCCGGGTGCCACCAACGCCAGCATTGGCGTGCATACGGCATCGCAAGACTCCACGCCCATGGTGCTGTTCGTGGGCGACGTGGCCAGCGACCAGCGCGACCGGGAGGCATTTCAGGAAGTGGGCTACACCGATTTTTTTGGCGCCTTTGGCATGGCCAAGCGCGTGGAGCGTATCGACAGCCCCGATCGCCTGCCCGAATACGTGGCCCGCGCCTTTGCCACGGCCCTTAACGGCCGCCCCGGCCCCGTGGTGCTGGTGCTGCCCGAGGACATGCTCACCCAGCCCGTGCCTGATGCGCTGCGGCCCATGCCGCGCTGGGAGCCGCCCGTGTACCAGCCCACGCCGCCATCCATGCAGCGCCTGCACGAGCTGCTTGCGCAAGCCAGGCAGCCCATCGTCATCGCTGGCGGCAGCGACTGGACACCCCAGGCCGCGCAAGACCTGCACCGCTTTGCCGAAGCCTGGCACCTGCCTGTGGGCAACGCCATGCGTTTTCAAGACACGTTTGACAACCACCACCGGCTGTACGCAGGCGACGTGGGCATTGCCATCAACCCCCGGCTGGCCCAGCGCATTCAGGACGCGGATCTGATTCTTGCCCTGGGCCCGCGCCTGGGCGAGATGACCACCAGCGGCTACACCCTGCTCAGCGTGCCGCGTCCGGCGCAAAAGCTCATCCACGTGCATGCCAGCGCCGAAGAACTGGGCCGCGTGTACCAGCCCGACCTGGCCCTGTGCGCCAGCCTGCCCGCCGTGGCAGCGGCGCTGGCGGAACTGCCTGCGCCCGCAGCGCCCCTGTGGCGCGACTGGACCGACGCCGTGCACGCCGACCACCTGGCCAACCTGCAACCGCAAAGCCTGCCCGGTCCGGTGGACATGCACGCCATCATCCAGACCCTGCAAACCCTGCTGCCGCCAGACGCGGCCTTGACCAACGGCGCAGGCAACTTCGCCGGCTGGCTGCACCGCTACTTTGCCTACCACGGCCTGGCCAAAGGGCACAAAACCCAGCTGGCCCCTACCAATGGCGCCATGGGCTACGGCGTGCCTGCCGGCATTGCCTGCGCCATCACCACGGGCAGGCTGGCCGTCACCCTGGCAGGCGATGGCGACTTTCTGATGAACGGGCAGGAGCTGGCCACCGCCAGCCAGTACGGCGGCAAGACCATCGTCATCGTGCTCAACAACGGCGTGTACGGCACCATCCGCATGCACCAGGCGCGCGAATACCCCGGCCGCCCCAGCGGCACCGCGCTGCGCAACCCCGACTTCGTTCAACTGGCCCAGGGCTATGGCTACGCCGCCGCCCGCGTGGAAAGCACGGAACAGTTCGAGCCAGCCCTGCGCGAAGCCCTGGCGCGGGAGCAGGGCACGGTGATTGAAGTGGTGCTCAGCGAGCAGGTCATCAGCACGCGCAGCACACTGGCCGCCATTGAGCAAAAAGCCTTGCAGCGCTGAGCCTGCACCGGCTTCGGCCACCCACCTGTTGTTTTGCGTTTGCGCCAGCGGCCCGCCACGGCGCTCGATTTTCTCCGCTTGCTGCCAAACGCCATGAAGGAAATAGGCTGTTTGCGCTTGTCCCTGCTCAAAGTCTGCTATTTATTTTGATGCTCTCCCATCGATGGAGAGAAGGAGCAAGTCCCTGATCGCCACATGGCGAACGCAACGGTTTTTCAGCTGCGCGATTCCCCAGGGAGAGATAAGCCGTGTCGTCTTGACCTTGAGCACTTACTCTGCGGGGTTGACAAGAGCTTCCATTTGCTGGCGAATGCGCCAGGCGTGGGTGCTGGTGTCCAGGGCAACGTCGTCCCAGCTCAGGCTTTGGCCTTGGGGGACGGGGCGCAGCACTTTGAGGCCGTGGGCCAGGCCCAGGGGCAGGCCGCGTGTGGCGACCGATTGGCTGGCGGGCAGCAGCTTGCCCCAGACGGTGTAGCCGCCTTCGCCGTCGAGCAGCTCGCCAGGTTGCAGGGGGCGCTTGGCGGTGGCGATGACGTCGGCGTGCCAGCCGCGGGCGGTGCCGGTGGCTTCGCCGCGCAGGGCCACGCTGGCGACGCTCAGGCCCACCTCCAGACCGATGAGGTGCCAGCGTTTGTAGAGGGTGAAGTAGCGGCCGCTGTCGTCGGTGTGGGCGTTGTATTCCTCGAAACAGTGGCGGATGTAGTCGGTTTCACCCTCGACGGTGACCCACACGCCCATGCGGATGTCGTAGCCGATGGGGGTGCCGTCGGGGTGCAGGCTGGAGATGACTTCGACCATGCCTTTTTTCTCCAGCACGCCGCCTTCGGCCTGCGGGCGGGTGAGGTTGGGGATGTCGGCGATGCTGCCGCTGGGGTAGCGCAGGCCGCTGGCGGGCACGGACAGGCCGGTGGCGTTGGCCACGGCGGCGCTTTCGATGGCGGGTTTGCTGCCGTCCAGAAAGCTGTTGAACATTTTGGGGTTCAGGCCACCGCGCGCGGCTTGTTCGGGGGTGAGGCCGTAGTAGCCCCACACGGTTTCGGGGGTGGATGTGCAAAAGTGGGGCAGCCATTTGTGCCCGCGTCCGGCGGCGACGACGGGAAAGCCGCAGGTGCGGGCCCAGTCGACCAGGTCGCAGATGAGGGCGGGCTGGTCGCCAAAGGCCATGGAGTAGATGACGCCGCTTTCCTGCGCGCGGCGCGCGAGCAGGGGGCCGCAGAAGGCGTCGGCTTCGACGGTGACGTTGACGACGTGTTTGCCGTGGGCGAAGGCGTGCAGGCAGTGGTCAACAGCGGCGATGGGGTGGCCGGTGCATTCGACGATGACGTCAATGGCCGGGTGGCTGGCCAGGGCCTGCCAGTCGTCGCTGATGTGGGTGGCGCCGGTGCGCAAGGCATCGTCGAGCGAGGGGGCGCGGGTTTGCGCGTCGGGCCAGCCCACGCGGGCGAGGTTGGCGCGGGCGCCATCGGGCGAAAGGTCGGCAATGCCGGCCAGGTGTACGCCGGGGGTGCGGGGCACTTGCGCCAGGTACATGGAGCCGAATTTGCCCGCGCCGATCAGGCCGACGCGGATGGGGCGGCCTTCGGCGGCGCGTTGCAGCAGTTGCGGGTGCAGGCTCATGGGCGGCTCCTCGTCATGACATGCCGTTGCGGCGGGCCAGCTCCACGAACAGGCCGCTGTGGTCCAGGTCGGCGTCGCCGTGGTCAATGGCCTGGGCATACAGGCGCTCCAGCGCCTCGGTCACGGGGGCGGCAAAGCCCAGCTCGCCAGCGGTTTGCAGGGCGTTGCGCATGTCTTTGAGCTGCACCGACATGCGCGCGCGGGGAGCAAAGTCGCGCGTGACCATGCGCTCGCCATGCAGTTGCAGGATGCGGCTTTCGGCAAAGCCGCCGCCAATGGCCTGGCGCACCTTGGCCGGGTCGGCACCGCCTTTCTGGCACAGCAGCAGGGCTTCGGCCACGGCGCCAATGGTGATGCCCACGATCATCTGGTTGGCCAGCTTGGCCAGCTGGCCGCTGCCGGCGGGGCCCACGTGGGTGGCGCGGCCCAGCACCTCAAACACGGGCAGGGCGCGGGCAAAGTCCTGCGCCGCGCCGCCCGCCATGATGGCCAGGGTGCCGGCTTCGGCGCCCACGGTGCCGCCTGACACGGGCGCGTCCAGCGCGGCCACGCCCAGGGCCGCCAGGCGCTGGGCGTGCGCACGGGCTTCGGCGGGCTGGATGGAGGCCATGTCGATGAACAGGCTGCCGGGCCGCATGGCGGCGGCCGCGCCTTGCTCAAACAGCACGCTGGCGACCACGGGGCCGTTTTCCAGCATGCTGATGACGATGTCGCCGGCGGCAGCGGCCTGGGCGGCGCTGGGGTGCACGGTGGCGCCCTGCTGCGCCAGGGGGGCGGCCTTGTCCGCGCTGCGGTTCCACACGTGCACGGCGTGCCCGGCCTGGCACAGGCGGCGGGCCATGGGCAGGCCCATGCGGCCGGTGCCCAGGAGGGTGATGTTCATGAGGTTTGTCTCCTTGCGGTGGCTGCACAGGGGGCAGGAAAGGATGTTTTTTGTTTACGGAAGCTTGCGAAAAAGGCCGTTTCCGCTTGTTGTATAAGGATTGTTAGCTATGTAAAATGTAGCAATCGCTTGGGTTGCCTGCGGGGCAGGGGGCGAAGCTGTGTGCCCTGGGGGCACGGCGGCGGCCTGGTGCGGGGCTACTGGCAGGCGGGGGTGTTGATGATGGCGTGCAGAGCCTGGGGGTCAAGGATGCGCACGTGGCGCTGCTTGACTTCGACGATGCCATCTTCCGCGAATTTGGAGAAGGTGCGGCTGACGGTTTCCAGCTTCAGGCCCAGGTAGCTGCCGATTTCCTCGCGCGTCATGCGCAGCACCAGCTCGCTTTGCGAAAAACCCCGCGCATGCAGGCGCTGCACCAGGTTGAGCAGGAAGGCGGCCAGACGCTCTTCGGCGCGCATGCTGCCCAGCAGCAGCATGACGCCGTGTTCGCGCACGATTTCCCGGCTCATGATTTTGTGGACGTGGCTTTGCAGCGCGGGCACCTGGCGCGACAGCTCTTCGATGCGGTCGTAGGGCATGACGCAGACTTCGGCGTCTTCCAGGGCGATGGCGTCGCAGGTGTGGCGCTCGCCCACGATGCCGTCCAGACCCATGATTTCGCCAGCCATCTGAAAGCCGGTCACTTGGTCGCGGCCATCTTCGGTGGCCAGGCAGGTCTTGAAGAAACCGGTGCGGATGGCGTAGAGCGCGCTGAACTTGTCGCCGCTGGAAAACAGCGCCGCACCCCGTTTGATTTTGCGGCGTGTGGCCACGAGCTCGTCCAGCCGGCCCATGTCGTCGCCCGATAAGCCCATGGGCATGCACAGCTCGCGCAGGTTGCAGTTGGAGCAGGCGACTTTGAGGGCTTGGAGAGTCATGGGGCTGGCGCGGTGAACAGGAAAAAAAGAGGGGATCGGGCGAGGCGGGGCAAACGATTCTAGGTCAGCATGAAGAAAAAACGCCGGCATTTGATCCAGAGCAAGTCTGGGCAAGCTGCTTTGCAGGCTTGACCGCTGTCAAGGAAAATGCCGCCCCCCCGCGCCACAGTAACCCCCTTAGGGGGCGGCGTCAGCCGCTGCCTCCGTAGCCTCTGTATAAGCATAAAAAACCAGGAGTTACCTGCCCCATGCCGGCCATCACTGCAGAGCTGTTGACCAGGTTTGATGTGCCTGGCCCGCGCTACACCTCGTATCCCACGGCAGACCGTTTCGTGGAAGCCTTTGGCGAGGCCGACTACCTGCGCGCGCTGGCCCAGCGGCGTGCCGGGCCGGCGGCCATGGCGCTGCCGTTGTCGCTGTACGTGCATATTCCGTTTTGCGAGTCGCTTTGCTACTACTGCGCCTGCAACAAGATCATCACCAAGCACCATGATCGCAGCGCCCCCTACCTGCGCTATCTGAGCCGCGAGGTAGACCTGCACGTGCAGCACCTGGGGGCGGGCCAGACGGTCAGCCAGCTTCACCTGGGCGGGGGCACGCCCACTTTCTTCAGCGATGCGGAGCTGGCCGAGCTGATGCACATGCTGCGGCGCAATTTCCATCTGGTGCCCGGTGGCGAGTATTCCGTCGAGGTCGATCCGCGCACTGTCACGCGCGAGCGCCTGTCACACTTGGCCCGCCTGGGCTTTAACCGGCTGAGCTTTGGCGTGCAGGACTTCGACCCGCTGGTGCAAAAAGCCGTGCACCGCATCCAGCCCGCCGAGCAGGTGTTTGCGCTGGTGCAGGCGGCGCGCGAGCTGGGGTTCGAGTCGGTCAACGTTGACCTGATCTATGGCCTGCCCAGGCAAACCCCCGAGTCCTTCGACCGTACCTTGGCACAGGTAGCCGAACTGCGGCCCGACCGCATCGCGCTGTATGCCTATGCGCACCTGCCCGAGCGTTTCAAGCCGCAGCGCCGCATTCTTTTTGCCGACCTGCCTGGCGCGGCTGCCAAGGTGGCCATGCTGGCGCGTTCGCTGGCCGCGTTCGAGGCGGCAGGCTACGTGTATGTGGGCATGGACCATTTCGCCCTGCCAGACGATGCGCTGGCCGTGGCCAAGCGCCAGGGGCGGCTGCACCGCAACTTCCAGGGCTACAGCACCCAGCCCGACTGTGACTTGATCGCCCTGGGCGTGTCCGCCATCGGCAAGGTGGGCGCCACCTACAGTCAAAACGCCAAGACGCTGGAGGAATACCAGGATTTGCTGGACCAGGGCCACTTGCCCATCGTGCGCGGACTGGCCGTTTCGCGTGACGATTTGCTGCGGCGCGCCGTCATCATGGCGTTGATGTGCCAAGGCCAGGTGCAGTTCGAATCCATTGAGCTGGCGCACCTGATCGACTTTCACGACTACTTCGCCGCCGAGCTGCAAGCGCTGCTGCCCTTGCAGGCGCAAGGCCTGGTCGCCATCAGCGACAGCGGCATCCAGGTGACGGACATGGGCTGGTTCTTCGTGCGTGGCGTGGCCATGGTGTTTGACAAATACCTGCAGGCCGACCGCACGCGCGCGCGTTTTTCCAAAATCATTTGATGCCATGGCGCATCGGATGCTGCGCACGGGCAGATGCGGGCAAGATTTTCTGATGGGAAAAGACCGTTTGCGCTTTTCTGATAAGAAATATAAGCTATAGAATAAATAGCATTTGTCTCCATTTCCTCACCTCGTCTTGCCATAGCGCCCGGCATGCTTTCGGTGGCACAATGACGGCCCACGCAGTTCTACGGCCCTTCTAGCCAGTCGCGTCCGCCATCCGGTTCAGCCGTGACGCGGAAGGTTTTCTCACCAGCTTGAGCCCCCTGCAGGGGGGCGAAAGGTCAGCGAAACACAATGAGCGAGACGAAATCCGTCTATCAGACATACCAGGACAACACCTACCTCTTCGGCGGCAACGCGCCTTACGTGGAGGAGATGTACGAAAACTACCTGGCCAACCCCGGCAGCGTGCCCGATTCCTGGCGTGAATACTTCGACGCCCTGCAGCACGTGCCCGCCGTGGACGGCAGCGACACGCGCGACGTGCCGCACCTGCCCGTCATCAACGCCTTTGCCGAGCGCGCCAAACAAGGCGGCACCCAGGTGGTGCAGGCCTTTGGCGCCGATTCCGACCTGGGCCGCAAGCGCACCGCCGTGCAGCAGCTCATTGCCGCCTACCGCAACGTGGGCGCGCGCTGGGCGCAGCTCGATCCGCTCAAGCGCACCGAGCGCCCCGCCATTCCCGAGCTGGAGCCGTCCTTCTACGGCTTTACCGACGCCGACATGGAAACGGTGTTCAACGTCAGCAACACCTTCTTCGGCAAGGACACCATGCCGCTGCGCGAGCTGCTCAACGCACTGCGCGAAACCTACTGCGGCACCATCGGCGCCGAGTACATGTACATCACCGACCAGAGCCAAAAGCGCTGGTGGCAGCAAAAGCTGGAAAGCGCCCGCACCAACCCGCAGCTCAGCGCTGAGCAGAAAAAGCGCGTGCTCGAACGCCTGAGCGCCGCCGAGGGGCTGGAGCGCTTTTTGCACACCAAGTACGTGGGCCAAAAGCGCTTCTCGCTCGAAGGTGGCGAGAGCTTCATCGTCTCCATGGACGAGCTGATTCGCCAGGCAGGCATGCAGGGCGTGCAGGAAATCGTCATCGGCATGGCCCACCGCGGCCGCCTGAACGTGCTGGTCAACACCCTGGGCAAGATGCCCTCCATGCTGTTTGCCGAGTTCGACCACACCGCGCCCGAGGACCTGCCCGCCGGTGACGTGAAATACCACCAGGGCTTCAGCTCCGACGTGTCCACCCCCGGCGGTCCCGTGCACCTGTCGCTGGCCTTCAACCCCTCGCACCTGGAAATCGTCAACCCCGTGGTCGAAGGCAGCGTGCGCGCCCGCCTGGACCGCCGTGGCGACCATGAGGGCGACACCGTGCTGCCCGTGCTGGTGCATGGCGACGCCGCCTTTGCCGGCCAGGGCGTGGTGATGGAAACCCTGGCGCTGGCCGAAACCCGTGGCTACACCACCGGCGGCACGGTGCACATCGTCATCAACAACCAGATCGGCTTTACCACCAGCGACCCGCGCGATGCGCGCTCCACGCTGTACTGCACCGACATCGTCAAAATGATCGACGCCCCCGTGCTGCACGTGAACGCCGATGATCCCGAAGCCGTGGTGCTGTGCACCCAGCTGGCCCTGCAATACCGGCAAGAGTTCAACAAGGACGTGGTCATCGACATCGTGTGCTTCCGCAAGCTGGGCCACAACGAGCAGGACACGCCCATGCTCACCCAGCCGCTGATGTACAAGAAGATTGCCCAGCACCCCGGCACGCGCAAGCTGTATGCCGACAAGCTGGTAGCCCAGGGCGTGCTGACCGAATCCGGCCCCGACGACATGGTGGCCGCTTACCGCGCCGCCATGGATGCGGGCAAGCACACCGTTGACCCCGTGCTCACCAACTTCAAGAGCAAGTACGCGGTGGACTGGAGCCCCTTCCTGCACACCAAGTGGACCGACGCGGCCGACACCGCCATTCCGCTGGCCGAGTGGAAGCGCCTGGCCGAGCGCATCACCACCGTGCCTGAGAACTTCACCGTGCATGCGCTGGTGAAAAAAGTGCTGGAAGACCGCGCCGCCATGGGCCGGGGCGAAATCAACGTGGACTGGGGCATGGGCGAGCACATGGCCTTTGCCTCGCTGGTGGCCAGCGGCTACCCCGTGCGCCTGTCGGGCGAGGACTGCGGGCGCGGCACCTTCGTGCACCGCCACGCCGTGCTGCACGACCAAAAGCGCGAGCGCTTTGACGAGGGCACCTACATCCCCTTGCAGCACGTGGCCGATGGCCAGGCGCCTTTCACCGTGATCGACTCCATCCTGTCCGAAGAGGCGGTGCTGGGCTTTGAATACGGCTACGCCTCCAACGACCCCAACACCTTGGTCATCTGGGAAGCGCAGTTTGGCGACTTCGCCAACGGCGCGCAGGTGCTGATCGACCAGTTCATCGCCTCCGGCGAGGTCAAGTGGGGCCGCGTCAACGGCCTGACGCTGATGCTGCCGCACGGCTACGAAGGCCAGGGGCCGGAGCACTCCTCCGCCCGCGTGGAGCGCTTCATGCAACTGGCGGCCGACACCAACATGCAGATCGTGCAGCCCACCACGGCCAGCCAGATCTTCCACTTGCTGCGCCGCCAGATGATCCGCCCGCTGCGCAAGCCGCTCATCATCTTCACGCCCAAGAGCCTGCTGCGCAACAAGGACGCCACCTCGCCCCTGGCCGAGTTCACCAAGGGCGGCTTTCAGACCGTCATTGGCGACAAGGGCGAGCTCAAGGCCGACAAGGTCAAGCGCATCGTGGCCTGCTCCGGCAAGGTGTACTATGACCTGGTCAAAAAGCGCGAAGAAAAAGGCGCGGACGACGTGGCCATCATCCGCGTGGAGCAGCTCTACCCCTTCCCGCACAAGGCTTTTGCCGCTGAAATCAAGAAGTACCCCGGCGCCAGCGAAATCGTGTGGTGCCAGGACGAGCCGCAAAACCAGGGCGC
Source organism: Pseudomonadota bacterium (assembly GCA_030535425.1). Classification (GTDB taxonomy): domain Bacteria; phylum Pseudomonadota; class Gammaproteobacteria; order Burkholderiales; family Burkholderiaceae_C; genus Ottowia. The sequence goes on from JAUNHQ010000070.1 coordinate 14,254, forward strand.
CTGGTTCTTCGTGCAGCACTACATCCACGAAAACATGCTGCCCGGCCAGAAGCTGGGCTACGCGGGCCGCGCCGCCTCGGCATCGCCCGCCGTGGGCTATGCCCACTTGCACCAGGAGCAGCAAAAGTCGCTGGTCGAAGCGGCCTTCGCCCGCATCAAGGGCTTTGTGCTGACCAAGTGAACCTTGCCCTCCTTTTCAAAGGCGCGGCTGGCGGCAGGCCGCCGCGCCTTTGAAGGCATATCGAAAGAACAAAGACTGGAATCCCAACCATGGCCATCGTAGAAGTCAAAGTCCCCCAACTGTCCGAATCCGTTTCCGAAGCCACCTTGCTGCAATGGAAGAAAAAGCCGGGTGAGGCCGTCAAGGCCGATGAAATCCTGATCGAAGTCGAAACCGACAAGGTCGTGCTCGAGGTGCCCGCGCCCGCTTCTGGCGTGCTGGCCGAAATCGTGCAAGCCGACGGCGCCACCGTCGTGGCCGATCAATTGCTGGCCAAGATCGACACCGAAGCCGCAGCCGGTGCCGCTGCCGCCCCCGCATCCGCCCCTGCGGCGGCAGCGCCTGCTGCCGCGCCGGTGGCCGCTGCGGCCCCCGCCAGCGCCAGCAAGGCCGGCGTGGCCATGCCCGCTGCCGCCAAGCTCATGGCCGACAACCACCTGCCCGCTGGCAGCGTGGCCGGCACTGGCAAGGACGGCCGCGTGACCAAGGGCGACGTGCTGGCCGCCGTGGCCGGTGGCGGCGCCAAGCCTGCGCAAATCCCCACCGGCGTGCCCACCAGCAGCCTGCCGCAGGTCAGCGGCCCCGCCGCGCCCGATCTGGGCAACCGCCCCGAGCAGCGCGTGCCCATGACCCGCCTGCGCGCCCGCGTGGCCGAACGCCTGCTGCAATCGCAAGCCACCAACGCCATCCTCACCACCTTCAACGAGGTGAACATGCAGCCGGTGATGGACATGCGCAAGCGCTTCCAGGAAAAGTTCGAAAAAGAACACGGCGTGAAGATCGGCTTCATGAGCTTCTTCGTCAAAGCCGCCGTGCACGCGCTCAAGAAATTCCCCGTGCTCAACGCCTCGGTGGATGGCAACGACATCGTCTACCACGGCTATTTCGACATCGGCATTGCCGTGGGCAGCCCGCGCGGCCTGGTGGTGCCCATCCTGCGCAATGCCGACCAGATGAGCTTTGCCGACATCGAGAAGAAGATTGCCGAATTCGGCGCCAAGGCCCGCGACGGCAAGCTGGGCATTGAAGAAATGACCGGCGGCACCTTCTCCATCAGCAACGGCGGCGTGTTCGGCTCCATGATGTCCACACCCATCATCAACCCACCCCAAAGCGCCATCCTCGGTGTGCACGCCACCAAGGACCGCGCCGTGGTCGAAAACGGCCAAGTCGTGGTGCGCCCCATGAACTACCTGGCCATGAGCTATGACCACCGCATCATCGACGGCCGCGAAGCCGTGCTGGGCCTGGTGGCCATGAAAGAAGCGCTGGAAGACCCGGCCCGCCTGCTGTTCGACATCTAAGCGCCCGGCCTACCTTCTCAAACCCACCCTCAGCGGTGGGTTTTGTCATCGCAAGATCTCAGGAAACCCAACACACCATGAGCAAACAATTCGACGTCATCGTCATCGGCGCCGGCCCTGGCGGCTACATCGCGGCCATTCGCGCTGCGCAACTGGGCTTTAACGTGGCCTGCATCGACGAGTGGAAAAACGCCGCGGGCGGCCCCGCCCCCGGCGGCACCTGCACCAACGTGGGCTGCATTCCGTCCAAGGCGCTGCTGCAATCGTCCGAGCACTATGAGCACGCCGCCAAACACTTTGGCGAGCACGGCATCAGCCTGAAAGACCTGAAGATGGACGTGGCCAAGATGATTGGCCGCAAAGACGCCGTGGTGAAGCAAAACAACGACGGCATCCTGTACCTGTTCAAGAAAAACAAAGTCAGCTTCTTCCACGGCCGCGGCAGCTTTGTCAAAGCTGTGGATGGCGGCTACGAAATCGCCGTAGCCGGCGACAAGCCCGACACCCTGACGGGCAAGCACATCATCATCGCCACCGGCTCCAGCGCCCGTGCCTTGCCCGGCGTGCCGTTTGACGAAGACAACGTGCTGTCCAACGACGGCGCGCTGCGCATCGGCGCCGTGCCCAAAAAGCTGGGCGTGATCGGCTCTGGCGTCATCGGCCTGGAAATGGGCAGCGTCTGGCGCCGCCTGGGCGCTGACGTCACGGTGCTGGAAGGCCTGCCCACCTTCCTGGGCGCGGTGGACGAGCAAATCGCCAAAGAAGCCAAGAAAGCCTTTGACAAGCAGGGCCTGAAGATCGAGCTGGGCGTGAAAGTGGGCGAAGTCAAAACCGGCAAAAAAGGCGTCAGCGTGGCCTACACCAACGCCAAGGGCGAGGCGCAAAAGCTCGACGTGGACAAGCTCATCGTCAGCATTGGCCGCGTGCCCCACACCGAGGGGCTGAACACCGCCGCCGTGGGCCTGAAGCTGGGCGAGCGCGGCGACGTGCTGGTGGACGATGAATGCCGCACCAACCTGCCCGGCGTGTGGGCCGTGGGCGACGTGGTGCGCGGCCCCATGCTGGCGCACAAGGCCG
>JAUNHQ010000071.1:0-1990 GCA_030535425.1 Pseudomonadota bacterium
GATCAGCCGAATCAGCGGGGTCATTGGACTGCGGCAGATCGTCCCAAGCCGCCGAGGGCGCGGGGGCGATGGGGTTGAGCTGCTCGTCCACCAGGCCCACCAGCAGGGCGCGGCCGTCGGGCAGCGCGCGAAATTCGCCAAAGCGCGCCTGGGCAAAGGGCCGGCCCTGGCCTTCGGGGAAGAAGAAGGCGTCGGTCACCAGCGTCCACTGGCCTTTCAGGCGTTTGAGGGGCAGCCGCACCTGGCCTGGGGCCAGCGGCTCGCCCGGCGCGAGCAGGCGCTGCACCGTGGCCACGCCGCGCGCGTTGAGCGTGGCGGCCACGTGAACCTGGTGGCTCAAGGGGGGGGCTTTGTCTAGCGCGTCGAGCACGGCTTGCGGCAGGTCAAAGTTCAGCGCCATGTAGTCGCCCTGCATGAGCGAGCGCGGATCGCGCGGCGCCAGGGGCACATAAATCTTCTGGCCCTGGGCCATGACGCGCTCTTTGCCGGCCACGTCCCACTGCACCAGCGCCACCGACAGCAGCGCGCCCAGGGCAATCAGCGCCCCGGCCAGCCAGCCGCCGCGCGCGGGCGCTGCGGCCTGCCCGCCTGCTGCCAATGGGGCCGCCTGGGCTGGGCGGCCCGTGCCTATGGCCCACAGCGCCACACTCAGCGCGCCGCCCAGGGCCGCCAGCAGCGCCGCCTTGTGCGCCAGCGGCCAGTGCAGCGCGTAATAAAAGCCCGACAGTTGCGCCAGCAGCACCGCCAGCGCCAGCGCCAGCATCAGGCGCCGCCCGCTGCCCAGCGCCAGCGTGCCCAGCAGCGCCACCACACCCACCTGCGGCAGCACCAGGCAAGCGGCCAGCAGCACGGCATAGGCCACGGCCAGCAGGGCCTGATCGCGCCGCGGGCTGTGGCGCAGCCGCCAGTGGCGCGCCAGCCACCCGGCCGCGCCCAGCACCAGCGCCGCTTGCAGCAGTGCGGGCCAGCCCGGTTGCAGGATGAGGCCCTCGCCAGCGTTCAGCACATCGGCAGAGCCTGCCGGGCCGGCGCTGAACATCGCCATCACCCAAAAATAGCGCGTGCTGCCATAGGCCACGGCCAGCAGCAGGGCTGCGCCCAGGCCATCGGCCAGCGCGTGCAGGGCGGGCGCCCAGGCGCGGGCCGGGGCCCAGTGCAGCGTGTTCAGCCACCCGGCCCAGCGCGGCTCGCGCGCCACCCACAGCGCCCAGACCAGGGCCAGCAGCTCAGTGTTGGGCCATTGGGGGAAAAAGCCCTCGGTCCAGATGAGGTCGGTCAGCGGCACGCCAAACCTGGGCAGCGCCAAGCACATCAGCGCAACCGCCGCCACCACGCCCAGCACGCGCTGCACCCAGCGCACAGGAATGGCCAGCGCCACACCCACGGCGGCGGCGGCCAGGGCCAGCCAGCCTGTGTTGAACCAGTCCACACGCCCAAAGCCCGCCCAGCCCAGCACCAGGCCCGCCAGCAAGGCGCTGAAAGCCATTTGCGACAAGAACATGCCAGGCCGCCCGCGCAGCACCGCCACCGCCCCGCCGACCAGCGCCGCCGCCGCGATGAAGCTGCCGGGCAACTCAAAGAAAAAAGCGCCCGCCATCACGCCCAGCAAGGCGAGAAATGGCAGGGTCACCAGCTGCGCGCCCACGAAGCTCAGGGCCGTGATAACCCAGGACGGCCCCGCCGCCTGCTGCCAGGCGCTGCGCGCCTCGGGCGGCAGCAGGCCTTGTGCCTGGGCGTGCTCGATCAAAGCGCGCTCATCCCTTTGGTGTTCATCGTTTTGGCGCACATCTTTTTGGCGTTCATCCATTGGGCGGTGGGTGGCGCTGCTCATGCCTGGCCCTCCCCGCTTTGCTGGCTTTCCTGGCGTTGCAGCCGGTACAGCCAGGTGCCGCTGCCGCCCACGCTGGCGGCGGCCACCAGCGTCAGCACCAGCAGCGCCCCTTCAATGCTGCCGCCTTGGCTTTTCATCAGCGCGTAGGCCACATAGGTG
>JAUNHQ010000071.1:2000-16805 GCA_030535425.1 Pseudomonadota bacterium
CAGCAGCACATTCAGCCCCAGCGCCACCAGCGACAGCACCACAAAATCGCGCGGGCGCCGCGCCCAGGCCAGCGCCCCGGCGGCCAGGGTCAGCCCCGCGCCCAGCCAGAACTGCGTCATCTGTTCGCGCACGAACAGGCCCGCCAGGCTGTGGGCGCACCAGGCCGACACCGCCAGCAGCGCAGCCAGCCGCCAGCTGATAGGCGCCGCCCTGGCTCCCGGCGGCAGCAGGCCCAGGCGCGGCAAGGCCAGGGGCCAGAGAAAAAGGGCCGCCCAGGCCAGCGGCGTCAGCAAATCGCGCGGCGCAGACCCGCGCAGCAGGCTTTGCAGCGGGTTCAGCAGCGCGTCGCCCGACCACAGCGCCAGCGCCAGCGCGGCAATCAGCAGCCAGGCGGCCCACAGCCCGTCGCGCCGCGCCGCCAGCGCCCAGGGCAGCGCCAGCGCGGCCCAGGTGGCAAACAGCTGCCAGGCGTCGGCCCCGGTCTGGTAGGTCTGCCCCACATAGGCCAGCAGCCCGCCCACAGCCAGCATGGCCAGCAGCAGCGCCGCCGTGCGCACGCGCGGCCAGGCCAGCGCCACCGCGCTGGGCAGCAGCACCGCCGCTTGCAGCAACAGCAGCTTGACGCTGCGGCTGTGGTCTTGCCAGTTGGCCGCCACCCAGAACACCAGGCCCGCGCCCAGCAGCAGCGCCGCCAGCACGGCCAGGCCGCGAAACAGGTGCTGGCCCAGCGCCTGGGGCTGCTGGCGCAGGCCCGACAGCGCCCACAGGCGCTCGGCCTGCGCGCTGGGCAGCGCAAAACGCTGGGTCAGGTGGTGAATCAGGGCGTGCATGGTGGGGTCCTCCTCAAAGCGCGCGCATTGTGCGCCGGCAGGGCATGCGCGCTGGAGGCAGACGCGTTGAAGTAGCGCAGGCCGATACCGCCGGGCGCAGGCGACCGCGCTTTAAGACCGCGCTTTAAGGCTTTAAATCAGCTTCACCAGCTGCTTGCCAAAGTTCTTGCCTTTGAGCAGGCCCAAAAACGCCTCGGGCGCGCTTTCGATGCCTTGCGCAATGGTTTCGCGCGGCTTGAGCTTGCCCTGGGCCACCAGGGTGCCCAGCTCTTTCAGCGCCTCGGGCCACAGGTGCATGTGCTCGCTGACGATGAAGCCTTCGAGCTTGATGCGGTTGATCAAAAACAGCGTGGGGTTGGCAAGCGGCAGGGGCTGGCCGTCGTAGCCGGCGATCATGCCGCACAGGGCGATGCGGGCAAAGGCGTTGGTGCGCAGCAGCACGGCGTCCAGCAGGTAGCCGCCCACGTTTTCAAAGTAGCCGTCAATGCCCTTGGGGCAGGCTTCTTTCAGGGCGCGGCTCATGCTCTTGATGTCGGGGTGCTGGCGGTAGTCGATGCAGGCGTCAAAGTGCAGCTCCTCGGTGGCGTAGCGGCATTTTTCAGGCCCGCCGGCAATGCCCACCACGCGGCAGCCGCGCGCCTTGGCCAAGGCGGCAAAGGCGCTGCCCACGGCGCCCGTGGCGGCGCTGACGACCAGGGTTTCGCCTTCTTTGGGCGCAATGATCTTGACCAGGCCGTACCAGGCCGTCACGCCGGGCATGCCCACCGCGCCCAGGTAGTACGACAGGGGCACGTGCGTGGTGTCCACCTTGCGCAGCATGCCGGGCTCGTCGGCGTTGACGACGCTGTATTCCTGCCAGCCGCCCATGCCCACCACGGCGTCGCCCTGGGCAAACTTGGGATGGCGCGACTGCACCACTTCGCCCACGGTGCCGCCAATCATCACCTCGCCCAGCGGCTGGCTGGCGGCGTAGCTCTTGCTTTCGTTCATGCGCCCGCGCATGTACGGATCCAGGCTCAGGTAGTGGTGGCGCACCAGCACCTGGCCGTCTTGCAGCGCCGGGGTGTCGGTAGTGACGAGTTTGAAGTTGGCCGCGGTGGCTTCGCCCTGGGGGCGGTTGTCCAGCAGGATCTGGCGGTTGGCGGGCATGGGAAAACCTCCTTGGTGAAAAAAACGATTGTTTGCTATTAATTTAATAGCTTCTCGCACGCTCTGGACGCGCGCTAATGGCCATTTTGGCCAAGTATCTTCAAGGCATCTTCAATCGGTGGGCACGGGGCCGGGCGAGTGGTCGGGCGCTTCGCGCCGGGGCACGTATTTGAAGGTGCCGGTGGCGTGGGCGCACAGTTTGCCGTCGGCATCGAGCACGCGGCCTTCGGTAAAGGCCATGCTGCGCGTGCGGTGCAGCAGCCGGCCCAGCCCCAGCAGGGGCGCGCCTGCGGACGCGGGCCGCATGAAGCTGGTTTTCATCTCGATGGTGACCACACCCAGCTCGGGCTGCACGCTGCGCGCGGCCGTGGCCATGATGACGTCCAGAAACGTCATGACCGCACCGCCGTGGGTCACGGCAAAGGAGTTGCAGTGCTCCGGCTGCGGGTGAAAGCGCATGGTGGATTCACCGCCCTCAAATCGCTCCAGCGTGAAGCCCAGGTGCTCCACAAAAGGGATGTGCGCGCCAAAAGAAAGGCTCATGGCCACTTACCCTCCCGACACCGCGCTCACGCCGCCATCCACGGCCAGCCACTGGCCGGTGATGTGCTTGCCCGCAGGGCTGGCAAACAGCAGCGTGACGCCCTTGAGGTCTTCGTCATCGCCCAGGCGTTGCAGCGGCGCGTGCCCGGCCAGCGTGTCCTCGCCCAGCCTGTCCAGCGTGCCGCGCGTCATCTTGCTGGGAAAAAAGCCGGGGCACACGGCGTTGACGGTGATGCCGTAGCGCCCCCATTCGCAGGCCAGCGCGCGGGTGAAGTTGATGACCGCGCCCTTGCTGGTGTTGTAGGCAATGGTCTGCATGCCCGGCGGGTTGCCGCCCAGGCCGGCAATGCTGGCCACGTTGATGATGCGGCCCTGGCGCCGCCCGATCATGCTGCGCGCGGCCACGCGCTGGCTGAGCAGGAAGTAGCCGCGCACGTTCAGGTTCATCACCTTGTCCCAGGCGGGCAGCGGGTGCTCCTCGGCCGGGGCGCCCCAGGTGGCGCCGGCGTTGTTGACGAGGATGTCAATGTCGCCCATGCGCTCCAGCGTTTCGTCGGCCAGGCGGTGGATGTCGGCCTCTTGCGCGCAGTCGGCGGCGATCCAGCGCGCGTCAATGCCGGCGGCTTGCAGCTCGGCCGTGGCCGCCTCCAGGTCATCGGCCTTGCGGCTGGACAGCATGATGCGCGCGCCGGCCTCGCCCAGCGCATGGGCCATTTGCAGCCCCAGGCCGCGCGAGCCGCCGGTGACGAGGGCCGTTTGGCCCCGAAGATCGAACAGTTGGTGGATGGTGCGTGGTGTCATGCAGGGCTTTTCCAGGCAGTAGGGGAAAACGGGGACGTCAAAGGCTGAAAGTGCCCCGCGCCCCAGCGCTCAAACATTCACATTCGACGGTTTTTTAAAACGCCTCCTCGGCCAGCGCCGCGCAGGTCATGTCGCGGCGCTCCACCACACCCAGCCAGGCGTCGATCTTGGGCAGCTCGTAGTGGAAGAAATAGGCCGCAGCGCCCGCCACGCCTTGGCCGATGGCCGCGTTGTCCGTCTTCGTCAAGCACAGCGACAGCCACGTCCACGCCAGCACCGTGTGGCCAAAGGCTTGCATGTAAGGCACGGCGTTGGCCAGGGCTTCGGTGGGCTGGCCGCTGGCCCAGGCGGCTTCGGTGGCCTGGGCCACGCGGGCCAGGGCCTGCGCCAGCGCCTGGGCGTGCCCGGCCAGCGCGGGCTGCTGCAAGGCCTGGTCAATGGTGGCCTGCATGCGCGCGGCCAGCAGTTGCAGGCCGCGCCCGCCTTCCATGCGCACCTTGCGGCCCAGCAGGTCCATGGCCTGAATGCCGTGCGTGCCTTCGTGGATCATGTTCAGGCGCTGGTCGCGCCAGTACTGCTCCACCGGAAAGTCGCGCGTGTAGCCGTAGCCGCCGTGGATCTGGATGGCCAGGCTGTTGGCTTCCAGGCAGTTTTCGCTGGGCCAGCTCTTGGCAATGGGGGTCAGCACCTCCAGCAGCAGGCGCGCCTCGTCGGCGCTGGCCGCCTCGCCCGTGTACTGCTCATCCACCAGGCGGGCGCAGTACAGCAGCAGCGCCAGCGCGCCTTCGCAATAGGCTTTTTGCGCCAGCAGCATGCGGCGGATGTCGGCGTGCTCGATCAGGCGCACGGGCGGCTGGCTGGCGTCTTTGCCGCTGGCGCCCAGGGGGCGGCCCTGGGTGCGGGTCTTGGCGTAGTCCAGCGATGCCTCATAGCCCGCCACCCCCAGCATGGTGGCGGCCATGCCAATGCCAATGCGCGCCTCGTTCATCATGTGGAACATGCATTTAAGCCCCTCGCCCGGCTGGCCCACCAGGTAGCCCACGGCGCCGGGCTGGCCGTCCACGGGGTATTTGCCTTCGCCAAAGTTGAGCAAGGTGTTGGTGGTGCCGCGCCAGCCCAGCTTGTGGTTCAGTCCGGCCAGGGCCACGTCGTTGCGCACGCCAGTCAGCTGCCCCTGGGTGTCCACCAGCTTCTTGGGCACGATGAACAGCGAGATGCCTTTGACGCCGGCAATCAGCTTGCCGTCTAGCCCCGGAATCTTGGCCAGCACCAGATGCACGATGTTGTCGGTCAGCTCGTGGTCGCCGCTGGAAATCCACATCTTGTTGCCGCGCAGGCGGTAGCGCGGGCCCAGCGGGTCGCTCGCGTCTTCCAGCGTGGCGCGGGTGGCAATGTCCGACAGCGATGAGCCAGCCTGCGGCTCGCTCAGGCACATGGTGCCGGCCCAGCGGCCATTGAATTCGTTGGCGGCAAACACCTGCTGCTGCATGGGCGTGCCATGCACCATGAGCAAGTTGGCATTGCCCACGGTGAGCAGGTTGGAGCCGATGCTGATGGACGCCTTGCCAAAAAAAGCGTTGGCCGCAGCCTCCACCAGATACGGCAGCTGCATGCCGCCGTGCGCATAGTCCTGCCCGGCAGACAGCATGCCGCTTTCGGCATAGGCTGCGCGTGCGTCGTGCGTGGCCTGCGGCTGCACCACGCGCAGGCTGCCGTCGGGCTGGGTTTCGGTGCGCGGCTCCTCCGTGTCCACCAGGCGGTTGAAAGGGGCGTACTTCTCGCGCGCGATGCGCTCGCAGGTGTCCAGCACGGCGTCGAAGGTTTCGCGCGAATGCTCGGCAAAGCGCGGGCGCTGGGTCAGGGTGTCGGCGTGCAGCCAGTCGTTGAGCAGAAAGTCGATGAGGGTTCTGAATTGCATGAAAGCCGCCCGTTGTGCGTGGTGCGTTGTGCATGACGCGCAGCGCGTGATGCGCAGTGCGCGAAGCAAGGAAAAAGATCGCGCGCCACTGTAGCGCGCCCTGCCCGCGCCCGCTGGCACGCAGTTGACACCCCGCCTGCGGGTCTGGCCCCTGGGCAAAGCCGGTTAGATTTCAGGGCTTGACCCTTTCACCACACACAACAGCCAAGGAGATACCCGCACATGAACGCACGCATGATCGACATCACCGCCGCCGACGGCAGCGGCACCTTTCAGGGCTACCTCTCGCTGCCCCCCGGCGGCAAAGGCCCGGGCATTGTGCTGGCGCAAGAGATATTCGGCGTCAACACCACCATGCGCCAGACCGCCGACGCCTGGGCCGAAGAAGGCTACGTCGTGCTCGTGCCCGATCTGTTCTGGCGCCAGCAGCCCGGCATTCAGCTGGGCTACACCCCGGCCGACTGGGAACGCGCCTTTGAGCTGTACAAAGGCTTTGACGAAGCCAAGGGCGTGCAAGACATCCAGGCCGCGCTCAACGCCCTGCGCGCGCAGCCTGAGTTTGCGGGCCAGGCCGGCGTGGTGGGCTACTGCCTGGGCGGCAAGCTGGCCTACTTGGCCGCCTGCCGCACCGACGCGGCCGTGTCCGTGGGCTACTACGGCGTGGGCATTGAAAACAACCTGCACGAAGCCGCGCAAATCTCAGGCCGCCTGTGCCTGCACCTGGCCGAAAAAGACAGCTTCTGCCCGCCCGAGGCGCGCGAAAAAATCCTGGCCGCCTTGCAACCGCTGCCGAACGTGGAATGCTTTGTCTACCCCGGCATGGAACACGCCTTTGCCCGCATCGGCGGCGAGCACTTCGACAAAGCCGCCGCCAGCCTGGCGCACCAGCGCAGCATGGCCGCCTTCAAGCGCGTGCTGGGCCCACACCACGACTTGTCCGCCCTGTGGGACAAGCACTGCGAATACGAATTCGCCACCCGCGACGTGCCCGCCACCATGTCCACCATGGTGGCCGAGCCCTACGTCAACCACATCCCCACCATGACCGGCGGCGTGGGCCAGAAGCTGCTGGCGCACTTTTATCAACACCACTTCGTCAACAGCAATCCGCCCGACACCACGCTCATCCCCATCTCGCGCACCGTGGGCGCCACGCAAGTGGTGGACGAAATGCTGTTTTGCTTTACCCACACCACCGAAGTGCCCTGGATGCTGCCCGGCGTGCCGCCCACCGGCAAGCGGGTGGAAATTCCCCTGGTGGCCATCGTGCAGTTCCGCGGCGACAAGCTGTGCCACGAACACATCTACTGGGACCAAGCCAGCGTGCTGGTGCAAATCGGCCTGCTCGACCCCGCCGGCCTGCCCGTGGCCGGCGTGCAAACCGCGCGCAAACTGCTCAACGAGGCCCTGCCCTCCAACGAGCTGATGGGCGCCAGCTGGCAGCCGCCGGCTTGAAGGCAGGTGCCTCAGGCACCTGCTTGAAATGGCAAGTGGGCCTGAAAACACCCCCAGGTGTTTTCAGCCCACTTTGCGCAGCACCGCGTAGTGGCCGCTAGCGCGCGGCCCCTGGGGGCTTACAGCACCTCGAACACCCCAGCTGCGCCCATGCCGCCGCCGATGCACATGGTCACGCACACGCGCTTGGCGCCGCGGCGCTTGCCTTCGATCAGGGCGTGGCCCGTCAGGCGCTGGCCGCTGACGCCGTAGGGGTGGCCCAGGGCGATGGCGCCACCGTTGACGTTGAGCTTGTCGGCCGGAATGCCCAGCTTGTCGCGGCAGTAGATGACTTGCACGGCAAAGGCTTCGTTCAGCTCCCACAGGTCAATGTCGCTGACTTTCAGGCCCAGCTTGTCCAGCACGCGGGGCACGGCAAAGACGGGGCCGATGCCCATTTCGTCCGGCTCGCAGCCGGCCACGGCAAAGCCCAGAAAGCGCCCCAGGGGCTTGAGGCCCTTTTTGCTGGCGTAGTCTTCGCTGACCAGCACGCAGGCGCCCGCGCCGTCGCTGAACTGGCTGGCGTTGCCCGCGCTGATGAGGCCGCCGGGCAGCGCTGAGCGGATGCCGCTGATGCCTTCCTTGGTGGTGCCTTCGCGCGTGCCTTCGTCCTTGGACACGGTCACTTGCTTGGTGATCAGGCCCAGGGTCTTGTCGGCCACGCCAGCGGTGACGGTGATGGGGGCGATTTCGTCGTCAAACAGGCCCGCCGCCTGCGCGGCGCAGGCTTTTTGCTGGCTGGCGGCGCCGTATTCGTCCATGGCGTCGCGGCCAATGTGGTAGCGCTTGGCCACTTGCTCGGCGGTTTCCAGCATGCTCCAGTAAATGGCGGGCACCTTGGCTTCGAGCACCGGGTCTTTCATCATGTGGCGGTTCATCTCCTGCTGCACGCAGGAGATGCTTTCCACGCCGCCGGCCACGAAGACGTCGGCCTCGCCCGCGATGATGCGCTGCGCGGCCAGGGCAATGGTTTGCAGGCCGGAAGAGCAAAAGCGGTTGACGGTGACGCCGGAGGTGGTGATGGGGCAGCCGGCCATCAGCGCGATCTGGCGCGCAATGTTGGCGCCGGTGGCGCCCTCGGGGCTGGCGCAGCCCATGATGACGTCGTACACCTCGGCCGGGTCAATGCCCGCGCGGGCGATGGCGTGCTGCACGGCGTGGCCGCCCAGCGTGGCGCCGTGGGTCATGTTGAAAGAACCCTTCCAGCTTTTGGCCAGCGGCGTGCGGGCGGTGGAAACGATGACGGCGGATGTCATGTGCGATTACTCCTGAAAAGATAGCTGCTCGCACGCTCCAGTTGCGCGCGAGAGGCCTTTTTTATGCATGAAGAAAAGGGTGGCACGGGCAGGGAACACGGGCAAGTTTCAGCTGAAGGACTTGCCCTCGTCGGCCAGCTTTTGCAGCAAGGGCGCGGGCTGCCAGAAGTCGGCGTCGTCGTGCGGGTTGCGGGCAAAGCGCTTCATGCTTTGCACGACGTTGAACAGGCCCACTTCGCTGGCGTAGTGCATGGGGCCGCCGCGCCAGAGGGGAAAGCCGTAGCCGGTCAGGTACACCATGTCCACGTCGCTGGCCTTGCTGGCGATGCCGTCTTCCACGATGCGCGCGCCTTCGTTGACCAGGGCGTACACCAGGCGCTGCACGATTTCCTCGTCGCTGATCTTGCGCGGGGTGATGCCCAGGCTCTGGCGGTGCTGCACCACCATGTCTTCCACCACCTTGGAGGGGATGGCGTCGCGCTTGCCGGGCTGGTAGTCGTACCAGCCGGCGCCGGTTTTCTGGCCAAAGCGGCCCATCTCGCACAGCTTGTCAGAGACTTTGCTGTACTTCATGTTGGGCTTTTCCACGTAGCGGCGCTTGCGAATGGCCCAGCCAATGTCGTTGCCGGCCAAGTCGCCCATGCGGAAGGGGCCCATGGCAAAGCCGAATTTCTCGATGGCCTTGTCCACTTGCTGCGGCGTGGCGCCCTCGTCCAGCAAAAAGCCCGCTTGCTGGCTGTAGCGCTCGATCATGCGGTTGCCAATGAAGCCGTCGCACACGCCGGAGACCACGGCGGTTTTCTTGATCTTCTTGGCCAGCTGCATCACCGTGGCCAGCACGTCCTTGGCGGTTTTTTCACCGCGCACCACTTCCAGCAGCTTCATCACGTTGGCGGGGCTGAAAAAGTGCATGCCCACCACGTCCTGCGGGCGCTGGGTGAAGGCGGCGATCTTGTCCACGTCCAGCGTGGAGGTGTTGCTGGCCAAAATGGCGCCGGGCTTCATCACCTCGTCGAGCTTTTTGAACACGGCTTCTTTCACGCCCATGTCCTCGAACACGGCTTCGATCACCAGGTCGGCGTCCTTGATGTCGTCGTAGCTGAGCGTGGGGGTGAGCAAGGCCATGCGCTGCTCGTACTTGTCTTGCTTGAGCTTGCCTTTCTTGACCTGCGCCTCGTAGTTCTTGCGGATGGTGGCCAGGCCGCGGTCCAGCGCCTCTTGCTTGGTCTCCAAAATGGTGACGGGGATGCCCGCATTGAGAAAGTTCATGCTGATGCCGCCGCCCATGGTGCCCGCGCCGATGACGGCCACCTTTTTCACCTCGCGCGTGGGCACGTCGGCGCCCACGTCGGGAATCTTGGCCGCCGCGCGCTCGGCCTGGAAGATGTGGCGCAGCGCACGCGATTCGGGGGTAAGCATGAGCTGGGCGAACAGCTCGCGCTCGCGGGCCAGGCCCGCGTCAAACTTGTGCGTGGTTGCGGCCTGCACCGCATCCACGCACTTGGCAGGCGCAGGAAAGTTCTTGGCCATGCCCTGGACCATGTTGCGCGTGAACTGAAAGTACGCCTCGCCCTGCGGGTGCTGGCACGGCAGCTGGCGCACCAGCGGCAGGGCCTGGCCGCCAGCGTGCTGGGCCGCCACTTCCTTGGCCAGGGCCAGGGCCTCTTCCATCAGCTTCTCGGGCGCAGAGGCCATCTTGTCAAACAGCTTCTGGCCGGGCACGGCGGCCAGCATTTCGCTGTTGATGGCTTCGCCGCTGACGATCATGTTCAGCGCCGCTTCCACCCCCAGCACGCGCGGCAGGCGCTGCGTGCCGCCTGCGCCGGGCAGCAGGCCCAGCTTGACCTCGGGCAGCGCCACCTTGGTGCCGGGCGCGGCGATGCGGTAGTGCGCGCCCAGCGCCAGCTCCAGCCCGCCGCCCATGACCACGCTGTGCACGGCGGCCACCACGGGTTTGGTGGCCGCTTCCAGCGCCGCAATCACCGAAGGCAGGTTGGGCGCCTGCATGGCCTTGTCGGTGCCGAACTCGCGAATGTCGGCCCCGCCCGAAAACGCCTTGCCCGCCCCGGTGAGCACGATGGCTTTCACCGCCGCGTCGGCGTGCGCCTTTTCCAGCCCCTGAACGATGGCCCGGCGCGTGTCCAGGCCCAGGCCGTTGACGGGCGGATTGTTCAAGGTGATGACGGCAACATCGCCTTGCACCTGGTATTCAGCGGTCATGTGGTTGGGCTCCTTCTCAGTGTCGAAATCGCGCCAAGCCTGCCAAGGCTTCGCGCACGAAAAATCAGCGCGCCATTGTGAAAGATGCCCGCTGCCAGCGCCAAGCGCGCTTGTCGCCGCTGGGACAAGCCAGGGCATAAGCCCCCGCAAGGTCCATGTCCGCCACGCACCGGCGCGCCGCACGCAGGCCATGGGCCGCCGCCGCATGGGCTGGCGCGCGCTGGTGCCCAGGCGCCGGATGGCACGGCCATGCGGCTTGCCTGCCCTGGCAGGCAAATGCTACATTTAAAATAGCTTAAAACCCTTATAAATTAAGCGCAAATAAGGATTTTCACCCTGCTATTTTCGCTCTCAGCCCAGGCGGGCAAAGGCTTCGATCACCTCGGGCGGGGCCTGCACCAGCTCGATCAGCACGCCCTCGCCAGCGATGGGAAATTCCTCATTGGCCTTGGGGTGCAAGAAGGTGATGTCGTAGCCTGCCGCGCCCTTGCGAATGCCGCCGGGGGCAAAGCGCACGCCCTGGGCAGTGAGCCATTCCACGGCCTTGGGCAAGTCGTCGATCCACAGGCCCACGTGGTTGAGCGGGGTGGTGTGCACGGCGGGTTTTTTCTCGGGGTCCAGCGGCTGCATCAGATCGACTTCGACCTTGAAGGGGCCGCTGCCGATGGCGCAGATGTCTTCGTCCACGTTTTCGCGTTCGCTTTTGAAAGTGCCGGTTTTTTGCAGGCCCAGCATGTCCACCCACAGGGTTTGCAGGCGCTGCTTGTCGGGGCCGCCAATGGCGATTTGCTGGATGCCAAGAACTTTGAAGGGGCGGGTGCTCATGGGGGCTTCTCGCTTTCTCTCTAAGTGGTGGGGGTGAATCTGCGGCAGCCTGTCAAACGCTGGCGGGCCGCGGCAAGGCGCACCAGGCTTGCACGCTGGGGCGCTGCCACTGGCGCTGAGCATAGTGGCGCAGGGTGTCGGGCACGGCGTCGCCCGCGCAGATCAGGCGCTGGAGCATCAGGGCCAGGTCGGTATCGGCCAGGCACCAGGCGCGGCCCAGCAGGTGCTCGCGCCCGTCGCCCAGCCAGCTTTGGGCCGCGGCAAAGAGCTTGGCGCAGGCGGCCTGGGCAGCTTCAGACAAAGGCGGCCAGGCGCGTGCGCCGGGGCAGAAGATGACATCGGTGGGCCGCTCGGCGCGCAGGGGCAGCAAATCGCTGCGCAGCCAGGCCTGCACTTGCCGCGCCAGGGCTTTGTCTGGCGCGGCGGCGGGGTACAGGCAAGCTTGCGGGTGGGTGTCTTGCAGGTATTCGGTGATGGCGCTGGATTCGCTCAAGGCCCATGTGTGACCCGCAGCGTCGGTCTGCACCAGACAGGGCACGAGCCGGGTGCGCGACTGGGCGGCAAAGTCTGCGCTGGCTTGCTCGCCCGCTGCCAAGTCCAGCGTGCGCAAGGCAAAGGGCAGGCCCAGCTCGGTCAGGGCCACGAAAACGGACAGGGCGTAGGGGCTGGCGTACTGGCGGTCGGCATACAGGGTGTAGGCCGTGGCGGGCGCGGGGGCTGTCATGCGCGGGCTTTCTGCTGTGGGCGGGGGGCATCAGCAATCGGTGGACTGCACGCGTCGCACCCCGGCGGCCTGCATGTCGGCCCAGGCGCGGGCCAGTGAGCCGTCCAGGTCAATGGCGCGGCAGGCGTCTTCGATCACGGTCGTGTCAAAGCCGGCGGCGCGCGCGTCCAGGGCGCTGTAGGCCACGCAGTAGTCGGTGGCCAGGCCGCACAGGTACAGCCGGGTGATGCCGCGCGCGTGCAGGTAGGCGGCCAGGCCGGTGCTGGTGCGGCGGTCGGCTTCCATGAAGGCGGAGTAGCTGTCCACCTCGCGGTGAAAACCCTTGCGAACGATGAGCTGCGCCTGCGGCACCTGCAAGCCCGTGTGCAGGGCCGCGTCGTGCGTGCCTTGCACGCAGTGGGTGGGCCAGAGCACTTGCTCGCCATACGGCAGGCGGATGCGCTCAAAAGGCTGGCGGCCGGGGTGGCTGGCGGCAAAGGAGATGTGGTCTGCTGGGTGCCAGTCTTGCGTGAGCACGGCGTTGGCAAAGCGCGGGGCGATGCGGTTGATGACGGGCACGATGGCATCGCCATCGGCCACGGGCAGGCCGCCGCCGGGCATGAAGCCGTATTGTGCGTCGACGATGAGCAAGGCGGTGTGGGGGTTCATGAAAGCATCGGTCATGGGGGCATCAGGGCAGCGGCTGGCGCCGCAGCAGGTGCGCCTGCACGGCCCCGGCTTGGAGGTGGCGGTGCAGGCTCAGGCCCAGGGGAGCCAGGGCAGCGGCGTCCCAGGGGCGGGGCGCTTCCAGGTAGATGTGGCCGTCCGCGCGCACGGCCTGGGCGGCGGCGGCCAGGGCGGGGGTGAACAGGTCGCTGTCAAACGGCGGATCCAGCAGCACCAGATCGACGCTGCCGGCCGGCAGGGCGCGCAGTGCGGCCACACCGTCGCCACGCTGCACGGTCACGGCATGGGCTTGCAGGCGCTGGCAGGCGGCGCGCAGGTTGGCCAGCAGTTGCGGGTCTTGCTCGATGAGCAGCACGCGGCTGGCGCCGCGCGAGGCGGCTTCCAGCCCCAGCGCGCCGGTGCCGGCAAAGGCGTCCACCGCGTGCCAGCCGCTCAAGTCCTGCCCCAGCCAGTTGAACAGGGTTTCGCGCACGCGATCGGGTGTGGGGCGCAGGCCGGGTTTGCTGGGCACGGGCAGACGGGTGCGCTTCCACTGGCCGCCGATCAAGCGCACTTGGTGCGGGGCAGCACGCGGCGGGAAAGCATTTGAGATGCGGGCTGAAGCAGCGGGCTTGGGCATGGCGGGATTGTCGCGTGCCGGCTCAAACCGCCAGGCCAGCTTCTGAAAGGGTTATTGAAGGCAAAGGAAAATGCTATTGTTTTTATATCTACAAACCATTGTGCATTGCGCGCAAATGCCATTTTTCTTCATGATCCACAAAGATCTAAGACCCAGGAAGCGCCCGCGAGCCATCGTCAACGCCTGCTGCTTGCCAGCCGCTTTTTTCTGCAAGCTGTAGGCCATTGCCGCGACTTGGCGCCTGCCCAGCCCCAAGCGGCCTTCAGATGGTTACAGTGCAGCACCCGGCCACCTGCGTGTGCGCCGCCTTTTCCACTTGTTTCCACGTCTTCACAGGAGAACCCTCTCATGTTGTCTTTCATTGGTGCCATCATCGTGGGCTTTATCGTCGGCCTGCTTGCCCGGGCCATCATGCCGGGCAAGCAAAGCCTGGGCTTCATCATGACCACGCTGTTGGGCGTCGTCGGCTCGCTGGTAGCCAGCTATGGCGGCGGCATGCTGGGCCTGTATCCCATGGGATCGCCCGTGGGCTGGATCGCGTCCATCATCGGCGCCATCATCGTGCTGTGGGTATACGGGCTGGTGACGAAGAAATAAGCCTCGCGCCATTTCTCTCACTTCACAAGCACAAAAGCCACGGCCTTGACGGCCGTGGCTTTTTTTGCGGGATGACGGGCACCCCTCTGTTGCTGCCCGCGCTGCCAAGCGCGCTTGGCAGCGGGCCATCAGGGCATCAGTGGAACTGCTCTTCCTCGGTGGAGCCGGTCAGCGCCTTCACGCTGGAGCTGCCGCCCTGGATGACGGTGGTCACGTCGTCGAAGTAGCCCGCACCCACTTCCTGCTGGTGGGACACGAAGGTGTAGCCCTGCTCGCGTGCGGCGAATTCGGGTTCCTGGATCATCTCCACGTAGTGTTTCATGCCCTGGCCGCGCGCGTAGGCGTGGGCAAACTTGAAGGTGTTGTACCAGTTGCTGTGGATGCCGGCCAGGGTGATGAACTGGTACTTGTAGCCCAGCGCCGAGAGCTCGTCCTGGAACTTGGCGATGGTGGCGTCGTCCAGGTTCTTCTTCCAGTTGAAGGAAGGCGAGCAGTTGTACGACAGCAGCTTGCCGGGGTGCTTGGCGTGCACGGCCTGGGCGAATTCACGCGCAAAGCCCAGATCGGGTGTGCCGGTTTCGCACCACACCAGATCGGCATAGGGCGCGTAGGCCACACCGCGGCTGATGGCTTGCTCCAGACCGTTCTTGACGCGGTAAAAGCCCTCTTGCGTGCGCTCGCCGGTCAGGAAGGGTTTGTCGTTGGCGTCGTGGTCGCTGGTCAGCAAGTTGGCGGCCTCGGCGTCGGTGCGGGCCAGCACAATGGTGGGCACGCCCATCACGTCGGCGGCAAAACGCGCAGCGATGAGTTTTTCGCAAGCCTCTTGCGTGGGCACCAGCACCTTGCCGCCCATGTGGCCGCATTTCTTCACGGCGGCCAGCTGGTCTTCAAAGTGCACGCCGGCAGCGCCAGCGGCAATCATGTTCTTCATCAGCTCAAAGGCGTTGAGCACGCCGCCAAAGCCGGCTTCGGCATCGGCCACGATGGGCAGGAAGTAGTCGATGAAGTCCTTGTCGCCAGGGCCAATGCCGCGGCCCCACTGGATTTCGTCGGCGCGCTTGAAGGTGTTGTTGATGCGGCGCACCATGGTGGGCACCGAGTCGTAGGCGTACAGCGACTGGTCGGGGTACATGGTTTCGCTGGTGTTGCCGTCGGCGGCCAC
>JAUNHQ010000072.1 GCA_030535425.1 Pseudomonadota bacterium
GAGCTTTCTCCACGGCCACAGCTTCCATTACGCCACCTGCACCACCCCGCTGATCCCCATCGCCCACACGCAGCCAGCCCCCGGCAGTGCGCGGCCACAGGGCGAGGCGGTGTATGCCCTGGGCGCGGTACGGGCCAGTTATTTCCATGCCTGGTTCGCCTCTTGCCCGCAGGCGGTGGCGCAGCTGTTTTTGCCTGCCGGCGCTGAAAGGTCTGCATGAGCATCCCGGCCTTGACCCCCGCCCGCAGCGAACTCATTCTGGGTGGCCAGAAAAGCGGCAAATCACGCCGCGCCGAAGACCTGGCCGCCGCCTGGCTGGCGCAGTCGCCCGCGCACCGCGCCGTGCTCATCGCCACGGCCCAGCCTTTTGACGAAGAAATGCGCGTGCGCATTGCCCGCCACCAGCGCGAGCGCGCCGCTCGCGTGCCTGGCCTGCGCACGCTGCAAGCCGCGCACGATCTGCCCGCCGCCATCACCCATGCAGGCGGCGCCGACACCTTGCGCGTGGTGGATTGCCTGACCCTCTGGCTCACGCAAGTGCTCATGCCTCTGCCCGGTTTCAAGCCCGAAACGGCATTTGCGCACGACTGGCAAGCGCAAGCAGCTATGCTTTTGGAAGCTGTTCGCCATTGCCCTGGCCCCATCGTGCTGGTGGGCAACGAAATCGGCCTGGGCGTCATTCCCCTGGGGCGCGAAGTGCGCGCCTTTGTGGATGCGCTGGGCCAGCTCAACCAGCAGGCCGCCGCCGCGTGCGCGCGCGTCACCCTCATGGCTGCGGGCCTGCCCCTTTGTTTGAAGGATGCCTCATGACCCTTACCGCCACCGCTGTCGCCTCTTGCGGCGCCTTGCCCCGGCGCGCCCTGGCCGCTGTCCGCATCTGGGCCACCCGGGCCACCTGGGTTGCCTCGGCCACCTCGGCTGCGCTGGCCCTGGCGTGCAGCGCCCCGGCGCACGCGCAGGCTCTGGCTGCCTCGGCACCGGCGGCTGCCCAGGCGCCCGCCCGTGCCTACACCATCACCGACGACACCGGCCACACCGCGCGCTTTGACACGCCGCCCGCGCGCATCGTCAGCCTGCTGCCTTCCATCACCGAAACCGTGTGCGCGCTGGGCGCCTGCCAGCGCCTGGTGGGGGTGGACCGCTACTCCACTTGGCCCGACAGCCTGCACGCCCTGCCGCGCGTGGGCGGCGGGCTGGATCCGAACGTGGAAGCCATCGTTGCCCTCCGGCCCGACGTGGTGCTCATGGCCAGCTCATCGCGCGCCGCCCCGCGCCTGCGCGCGCTGGGCATTCGCGTGCTGGCGCTGGAGCCCAAGACCCGCGCCGACGTGCGCCGCGTCATCCACACCCTGGGGCAGACGCTGCAAGTGGACGGGGCCGATGCCCTGGCGCGCCAGATCGACGCCGGCGTGGCCGCCGCCGCCCAGGCCCTGCCCGCCAGCGCGCGCGGCCAGCGCGTGTACTTTGAAGTCAGCCCCGCCCCCCACGCCGCCGGGCCGGGCAGCTTTATTGGCGAGCTGCTCAGCGCCTTGGGGCTGGCCAACATCATTGGGCCTCAGCTGGGGCCGTTTCCCAAAATCAACCCCGAGCTGGTGGTGCGCGCCGCGCCCGACGTCATCATGACCAGCGAAGCCGGCGCGCAGGACATGGCCCGCCGCCCCGGCTGGGCCGCCCTCCAGGCCGTGCGCACCGGCCGCATATGCGCCTTCACGCCGGCCGAGCGCGACATCCTCGTGCGCCCCGGCCCGCGCATGGCCGAGGCCGCGCGCCTGATGAAAAACTGCGTGGCCCCAGACGCGGCGGCGCGCCCGTGACGGCCATGCCCCCACGGTCTGGTGGCCTGTGATGAAGGGGGCACGATGCAACGGGGTGGTGGTGCCGTTGCCCGCCGCTTCAGGCTTTATCCGGGCTGCCCTCAGGGGTGCTGGGGGGGGCTGATGGCGCGGGCGCTGGCAAAGCGGGCGCGGTAGTCGCGGGGGGTCAGACCGTAGTGCCGCACAAAGACCTTGCGCATTTGCTCGTCAGAGGCAAAGCCGCAGCGAAAGGCAATGGTCTTGAGCGGCAGATCACTGTCCAGCAGCAAGGTGGCGGCGCGCTCGCACCGGGCCTGGGCCACGTAGTGCGCGGGCGGCAGGCCCAGCTCGTGCTTGAACAGGCGGTTGAAGTGGCGCACGCTCATGCCGGCGCGCTCGGCCAGCGTCTCAATGGACAGGGGCTTGTCCAGATGGGCCAGGATCCAGCTTTGCAGCTCGCGCATCTCGGGCGGGCCGTGGGTCTGGCTGTCCAGCAAGGTGCTGAACTGTGATTGCCCGCCCGGGCGCTTGAGGTAGATCACCATGTCGCGCGCCACGGCCAGGGCCAGGTTGCGGCCAAAGTCCTGCTCCACAAAGGCCAGGCTCAGGTCGATGGCGGCGGTCACGCCGGCAGACGTCCACAGCGCGCCGTCTTGCACGAAGATGGCGTCGGCATCGACCTGCACCTTGGGAAAGCGCCGCTGCAGCAGCGCCGCCACGCTCCAGTGCGTGGTGGCGCGCCGCCCGTCCAGCAGGCCCGCAGCGGCCAGAAAAAAACTGCCCGAGCACAGCGCGGCAAAGCGCCGCGCCTGGCCCGCACGCTGGCGGCACCAGTCCACCAGCGCGGTTTCGTGCCGCACGGCGTGTTCAATGTCGGGCGAGCCGGCAATCAGCACCGTGTCCAGCGCGCTGCGCGGCGGCAGCGTGCCTTGCGGGTGCAGGCTGATCAAGGTGTCGGAGGCAATGGCACCGGCGGTGGGCGCGATCAGCTCGATCTGGTAGCGGCGCGGGTCGCCCAGCGCCGCCAGGTGGCGGTTGGCGTAGCTGAACACGCTGATGGGGCCCACCGCCTCCATGGCCTTGAAGCCGGGGTAGATGACCAGGTGAATGCGGTGCTGCGCGGGCGGCTCAGGGTTCTTACTCATGCAAGTGGCGGGCAGTTTGTCCGAAATCATCCGTGCGTATCACCTAGGCTTGCCAGTGGCTGCCGCGCTTGGCGGCGCACTTGGGTCAACGGCTTTCAGGGCGCCAAGGCTGGACGCGCTGGCTTGCTTTTTTGGGCATGTGTCCTGGCATTGTGCGCCAGGAATCTTCAGCAACTATTTTCAGGAGATGGCTTATGAGTGGCTTCACGCATGTGACGGTGGGCACCAACGATCTGGCGGCATCGCGCGCTTTTTATGACAAGGTTCTGGCCACGCTGGGCTGGACGCGCGTTGCCGATCTGGGCGACAACGGCTCGATCTGGGGCGACGGCAAGCCCAGCTTCTTTGCCCTCAAGCCCGCCAACGGCCAGCCCGCCACGGTGGGCAACGGCGTGACGGTGAGCTTTGAAGCGCCCAGCCGCGCTGCGGTCAAGGCTTTCCATGAAGCAGCGCTGGCCCTGGGCCGCCCCGACGAAGGCGCCGTGGGCCCGCGCGGCTGGGCGCCCAACGCCTTTGCCGCCTACACCCGCGATCCGGACGGCAACAAGCTGGCGGTGTACTGCTTCAAGGCGGAATAAGCTCTTCTTGTTTTTTCTCAGGGTGATGGGCCCCGGCGCATGTCCGGGGCCTTTTTTGTTGCCTCGGCTGCGCAGCCCGAAGTGCCCACACAGTCTGTCTTGAGGCAGGTGCTGCACTACCATTGGCCGCCATGACCGACCCCGTGACCCATCTCATTCACCACCCCTACCAGCCGCCCGCCGACTTTGAAGCGCCACAGCCCGGTGTGTTCAAGGCGTCCACCGTGTTCTTTCCCAACGTGGCGGCCATGCGCACACGCCAATGGCTGGACAAAAGCGCCTACACCTACGGTCTGCACGGCACGCCCACCACCTTCATGCTGGAAGAGCGCATTGCCACGCTGGAAGGCGGCCTGCAATGCCTGCTGGTGCCCAGCGGCCTGGCGGCGCTGGCCAACGTGGCGCTGGCGCTGCTGAAAACGGGCGACGAGCTGCTGCTGCCCGACAACGTGTACGGCCCGCACAAGGCGCTGGCCGAGGGCGAGCTGCGCCAATTCGGCATCACCCACCAGTACTACGACCCGATGGACGTGGCCGATCTGGCCGCGCGCATCACCGACCGCACCCGCCTGGTGTGGCTGGAGGCGGCCGGTTCGGTGACGCTGGAGTTTCCCGACCTGCTGGCGCAGGTGCGCCTGTGCCGCCAGCGCGGCGTGGTGTGCGCGCTGGACAACACCTGGGGCGCGGGCCTGGCCTTCAACCCCTTTGACCTGGACGGCCAGGGCCTGGGCGTGGACCTGAGCGCGCACGCGCTGACCAAATACCCCAGCGGCGGCGGCGACGTGTTGATGGGCGGCATCACCACGCGCGATGAGGCGCTGCACCTGAAGCTCAAGCTCTGCCACATGCGTCTGGGCCTGGGCGTGGGCATGAACGACGCCGAAGCCGTGCTGCGCGGGCTGCCCAGCATGGCCTTGCGCTATCGCGCGCAGGACCAGGCCGCGCGCGCGCTGGCTCAGTGGTGCGCGCAGCAAGCGCCGTTTGCCCAGGTGCTGCACCCGGCGCTGCCCGCATCGCCCGGGCATGCGCACTGGCAGGCCGTGTGCGGCGCGGCCGACGCGCGCGGCAGCGGTGCGGCGGCCAGCTTGTTCAGCGTGGTGGTGCACGAGCGCTACAGCCAGGCGCAGGTGGACGCGTTTTGCGACGCGCTGAAGCTGTTCAAGCTGGGCTACAGCTGGGGCGGCCCGGTGAGCCTGGTGGTGCCCTACACCTTGCACGAGATGCGCACGCAATGGCCCGCCCACCTGGCGCGCGGCACCGTGGTGCGCCTGGCCGTGGGGCTGGAGGCGCTGGCGGACTTGCAGGCCGATCTGGCCCAGGCCATGGCCGCGGCGCTGGGCCACACGGCTTAAAGCCCTGGGCCTGCCAGCGCTTTTTTTCAGCCAAGTTTTTTCAACACAGCTGTGGACTCACTTTCGCAAATCGTGCTGGGCGGCGCCGTGGCCGCTGCGTGCGTGCCGGCTGCGCACCGGCGCGCGGCCTGGCTGGCGGGCGCGGCCCTGGGCACCTTGCCCGATCTGGATGCGCCGCTGATTGCCGCACTCACTCCAGACCCGGTGCTGCGCATGACGCTGCACCGGGGCGCCTCGCACTCGCTGTTCGTGCTGCCGCTGCTGGCCTGGGGTATTTGGTGGCTGCTCAGGCGGCGCGGCGGGCGGGTGGCGCAGGCGCCGCGCGCGTGGCTGTGGGCGATCATGCTGGCGCTGATCACGCACCCGCTGCTCGATGCCTTTACCGTGTACGGCACGCAGCTGCTGTGGCCGCTGCCGGTGCACCCGGCCATGTGGTCCAGCGTGTTCATCATCGATCCGCTCTACACCGTGCCGCTGCTGCTGGCCAGTGCGGCGGTGCTGCTGCGCCCGCAGGCGGCGCTGGCGCGGCAGGCGGTGGTGGCTGGTTTGGTGCTGTCCACGGCCTACCTGGGCTGGTCGCTGGCGGCCAAGGCGGTGGTGGAGCGGGCCGCTGACGCCGCGCTGGCGCCTTTGGGCCTGGCCGATGCGCCGCGCTTTTCCACCCCCATGCCCTTGAATACCGTGCTGTGGCGCGTGGTGGTGATGACACCGCAGGGGTATTGGGTGGGCGATCGTTCGGTGCTGGCTGATCGCGGCCCCATGCGCTTTGCACCGCACACCAGCGCGGTGGCGGATGCACAGGCGGTGGCCGGCTTTGCCGCTGTGCAGCAGTTGACGTGGTTCAACCGGGGTTTCATGCGTGCGCAGGTGCGCGATCTCGATCCGGCTGCGGCCTCGGCCCCGCGCCAGCAACTGGTGCTGAGCGATTTGCGCATGGGGCTGGAGCCGCACTACAGCTTCAACTTTGCCGTGGCGCAGCGCACGGCCGGCGGGGCCTGGCAGCCCTTGCAGCCGCCGGTTCAGCTGGGCTCGCCCGCAGACGCGGCCTTCTCGCGCCAGGGCATGGGCGCGGCTTTGCGCGGCATCTGGCAGCGCATGTGGCATGCACCCGGTGTTTGAAGGTGATGGCGCCGCGACCGACCAAAGGGTACGCAAGCGCCTTAGGAATTGGTTGTAACTAAAAAGCTATTTGCGCTTTATTAGTAAGGACTTTTAGCTATTAAATAAATAGCTAAAAAGCTTTCTGACATGTACTCGGCAAAAGCAGGGTGAACTTGGCCCTAGCGCTTGGCCCTGGCGCGGGCCAGGGCGGCTTCGATGATGGCGCGCTTGCGCTCCAGCTCGGCGCCGCTGGCGCCGTGGGTCAGCTCGGGCAGGCGGGCCAATTTTTCCTCAGCCTTGGCTTGCAGGCGCTGGGCGTGCTCGTGCGCCTGGCGTGCACGGCGGGCACTGACGAAGGCGTAGCGCGCACGCGCGGCCTGGGCTTGATCGGCAGACCAGGCGGCCCAGCCGGTGCGGCTGTCGGTCACGTTTTCCAGTGCAATGCAGTCCACGGGGCAGGCGGGTACGCACAGCTCGCAGCCCGTGCATTGGGACTCGATGACGGTGTGCATGCGCTTGTTGCCGCCCACGATGCAGTCCACCGGGCAGGCCTTGATGCACAGGGTGCAGCCAATGCACCAGGCTTCGTCGATCCAGGCGATGTGGCGCGGGCCTTCGGCGCCGTGCTCGGGGTTGAGCGGCAGGGCGGGCTGGCCGGTGAGGGCGGCCAGGCGCTCAATGCCTTGCTGGCCGCCGGGCGGGCACTGGTTGATGGCGGCCTGGCCGCTGGCTATGGCCTGGGCGTAGGCAGCGCAGTCGGGGTAGCCGCAGCGCTGGCACTGCGTTTGGGGCAGGGCATCGAGCAACTGGCTGGCCAGCGGGCTGCTGGACGGCATGGGGGGTAAAGGCCGTGTCCTAGCTGGCGCGGCGACGGCTGGCTGCGGCCTTGCGGGCAGAAGCCTTGCGCGCGGGCGGCTTGGCAGCGGCTTTGGCCGGTGCCGGGCTGGCGGCGGCGCTCAAGTCCACGTCAGGCACGGCCTGGTCAAGTGCCTGTAGGCGGGTGGTGCCCAGTTGGTCGGCAGCTTGCTTGCTGGCGTTGACGGCGCGGGTGCGGGCCACGGGGGCGGGGGTGGCCAGGGCTTGCCCCTCGGTGGCGGCCTGGGCATGGAAGGCGGCAATGAAGGCCTTGATTTGCGGGTAGACCACGGTGCGCCAGCGCCGACCGCTGAAGATGCCGTAGTGGCCCGCGCCTTTGACTTCGAGGTGATCGCCCTCGCGGCGGGCAATGCCGCTGCACAGGCCATGGGCGGCCTTGGTCTGGCCAGCGCCAGAGATGTCGTCCAGCTCGCCTTCGACGGTGAGCAAGGCGGTGCCGGTGATGTCTTGCGGGCGCACGCGCTCGATCTTGCCGCTGGGCGAGCGCACGTCCCAGGTGCCGTTGACGAGCTTGAAGTCCTGGAACACGGTTTGGATGGTTTCCAGGTAGTAATCGGCGTCCATGTCGAGCACGGCGTTGTACTCGTCATAGAACTGGCGGTGCGTTTCGGCGCTGGATTGGTCGCCCTTGATGAGGTCGCGGAAGTAGTCGTAGTGGCTGTTGGCGTGGCGGTTGGGGTTCATGGCGATGAAGCCCGCGTGCTGCAAGAAGCCGGGGTACACGCGGCGGCCCGCACCAGGGTAGTTGGGCGGCACGCGGTAGATGACGTTGTTTTCAAACCAGGAAAAGCTGCGCTGCACGGCCAGGTCGTTGACGGCGGTGGGGGATTTGCGCGCGTCGATCGGGCCGCCCATCATGGTCATGGTGATGGGGGTTTTCTCGCCCCGGCTGGCCATCAGCGACACGGCGGCGAGCACGGGCACGGTGGGCTGGCACACGCTCAGAACGTGGCAGTTGCCATAGATGGCTTGCAGGTGGCGGATGAAGTCCTGCACGTAGTTGACGTAGTCGTCCAGGTGAAACTCGCCTTCGGACAGCGGCACCATGCGGGCGTTTTTCCAGTCGGTGATGTAGACCTTGTGGCCTTCGAGCATGGTGCGCACGGTGTCGCGCAGCAGCGTGGCGTAGTGGCCCGACAAGGGGGCAACGATGAGCACGGGCGGCTGGCCCTTGAGCTTTTCCAGCGTAGCCGGGTCGTCGGAAAAGCGCTTGAAGCGCCGCAGCTCGCAAAAGGGCAGGTTGATTTCCACGCGCTCGTCGATGGCGGTGTGCACGCCGTCCACCTCGATGGCGCGGATGCCGAACTCGGGCTTTTCGTAGTCCTTGCCCAGGCGGTGCATCAGCGCATAGGCGGCCGAAATGCGCTGGGCCATGGGCATCTGGCCCAGCAGGGTGTGGGGGTTGCCAAACAGCTTGGCCGTGGCGTCGGCTATGTCGGCAAAAGGCTCGGCCAGCGAGCGCTGGGCTTCGTAGATTTGGTAGAGCATGGGCGGGAGCGGATAAACGATGAGAGGTGGCGTGCGAAGAGCCGGTCTTCAATACTAGCGCAGGCACTGTGCGCGGCAATGGAAAACTGGCTCTAGAGGCGGCCCCGCCTGGCGCGGGCGCTATCATGCCTGCCCATGACCACCGGTTTTTCGCTGCATGGCTGGCTGCTGAATGTGGGGCGCGGCGTGCTGCGCTGGGGCATGGGCTGGGCCATGGTGGTGTTCATCAGCGCGCAGCTGATGGTGCTGGCGTTTTCGCCGTCCAGCTATGCGCCGGCTTCGCGCGCGGTGGTGCTGCGCCATATTTACTTTGCCGCCGGGCCGGGGTTGCCGGGTTTTGTGGTGCTGATGGCGCTGTTCAACGTGGTGCTGATCCGCATTCTGGTGGTGACGGCCTTTGCCTATGGCCTGACGCAGTATGCGCTGGATGCAGTGGTGCGCGTGCTGGTGCTGGAGCTGATTCCGCTGATTGCGGCGCTGTTCGTGGCGGTGGAATACGCCATTCCGGGCGGCTCGGAGCTGTACAAGCTGCGCCGCAGCGGCGCACTGGATGCCATGCGCGCCAAGGGGCAGGATCCGCTCAGCCGCGAGGTCCTGCCGCGCGTGCTGGCGGGCGTGTTTGCGGTGCTGCTGCTGGCGACTATCAGCTGCCTTTTGTCGCTGGTGCTGGCTTATGTGGCTGTGCACGGCTTCACGCTGGCGGGACTGCCGTCTTACAACCACGCGGTGGGCAATATTTTCAACCCCGTGGTGTCCATGATTTTCGGCATCAAGACCATGCTGTTTGCCCTGGCCGTGGCGCTGCTGCCGGCGGCCAATGCGCTGCGCGACATTCCCCGCCGCACCGCTTCGCGCACCAGTGTGGAGTTGCAGGGGCTGGTGCAAATGTTTGTGCTGATGCTGGTGATTGAGATTGCCTCGCTGGTGGGCAACTATTACTGAGGTGATTTGGCCGCCATGAGTAACACCCCCGATACCCCGCCCACGCCTGCGCCTGTGTCTGCCGCCGCGCCGGCGCCTGAGAACGTGCCCGCGCCGGCGCGCCGCTCGCTGTGGCGTTCGCTGCGCAGTGTGGAGTTTCGCGCCGCGCTGCTGCTGCTGCTGATGGCGGTGCTGTTGCTGGCTTCGGGCCTGTACCTGATGTGGGTGCGCGGCGCTTTTGAGGAAACGCAGACGCTGTACTTGACCGCCGACGATTCCGAAGGCGTGGTGGTGGGCATGGACATGACGTTTTCCGGCTTTCCCATTGGCCGCGTGCGCCGCATTGAGCTGGCCGAGCAGGGCACGGTGCGCATTCAGGTGGACGTGCCCGTCAAATCCGCGCGCTGGTTGCGCACCTCCAGCGTTTTCACGCTCGAACGCGGGCTGGTGGGCGCCGCTCGCCTGCGCGCTTTCACCGGCGTGCTGGACGATCCGCCCCTGCCGCCAGACAGCGAACGCATGGTGCTGCGCGGCGATGTGTCTGCCGAAATCCCCAAGATGGTGGCTGACATGCGCGACGTGCTGCAAAACGTCAACCGCCTGACCTCGGGCGAGTCCGAGCTGGCCGCCACCTTGGCCGAAGTGCGCACCTTTGCCCAGCGTCTGAACAGCCACCAGGGTGGGCTGATGGCCGCGCTCACGGGCGACAAGGCCGATGCGCGCCAGATGTCCGAGCTGCTGGCGCGCAGCAACCAGCTGCTGAAAAACCTGGACACCGTGGCCCAGCGCGCCGACGGCACCTTGCGCCGCGCCGACCAGCAGCTGCTGGGCGACAAGGGCCTGGTCACCGACGCGCAAGCCGCCGTACGCCAGCTGGGTACGCTGCTGGCGGCCGTGCGCGAGACGGTGACCCAGATCGATGCCGTACTCAAGGAAGTGCAGGCCATTGCCCAGAACACCAACCAGGCCACTGGCAACCTGGGCGATTTGCGCGCCGACGTGGAAAGCAGCCTGCGCAAAGTCGATGCCCTCATCACCGAACTCAACCGCACCTGGCCCTTTGCGCCCAAGGACAAAGAGGTGACCCTGCCATGACCCCGCTGCCCCTGCCCGAGCTGGCCTGCCGCCGCCCAGTGCCCCAGCGCGCGGCGCTGGCTGCCGCTGGCGCCTGCCTGGCTGCCGCGCTGCTGGCTGCCTGCGCCAGCGGCCCCAAGCCGCCGGACTGGAGCATCAACGCCGTTGGCCACATCGAACGCGCCACGCAGGCTTATCTGCAAGGCGATGCGCGCGTGCAGGCGCGCGAATTCGAGTTGGCCCGCGCCGAAGTCGCCCGCACCGGCCGGCCCGATTTGCTGGCGCGGGTGGCGCTGGCCCGCTGCGCCGCCCAGGTGGCCAGCCTGCAGTTGGATGCCTGCACCGCCTTTGACCCGCTGCGCACG
The DNA here is from genome assembly GCA_030535425.1 of Pseudomonadota bacterium. Lineage (GTDB taxonomy): Bacteria > Pseudomonadota > Gammaproteobacteria > Burkholderiales > Burkholderiaceae_C > Ottowia. The sequence continues at coordinate 10,694 of JAUNHQ010000072.1, forward strand.
GACGCCACCGACACCGAACGCGCCTACGCCGACTACCTGGCCGGGCACACCTTGCCCGCCGCGCAAGCGGCGCTGCTGCCCGAAGCCCACCGCGCCGTGGCCGCTGGCGGCACGGCCCTGCCTGCCGCCGACGCACCCCTGGCCCGCCTGATCGCCGCAGGCGTGCTGCTGCGCCGCAGCCAGCTCAGCCCAGAGCAGGTCAACCAAGCCGTGGACACCGCCAGCCACCAGGGCTGGCGCCGCCCCCTGCTGGCCTGGCTGGGCGTGCAGGCCCGCCTGGCCGACGAACGCGGTGACACCGAAGCGGCCGCCCGCGCGCGCCGCCGCATGGACGTGGTGCAGCCGCCCACACAGCCCTGAAGCGGACTGCAAGGCGCTGGCAAGCCCCGGTACGCTTGTGCGGGGTTTGTCGAATATTTACTATTTTTTTAATAGCTTAAAACCCTTGTCCAATGCGCGCTAATGCCGTTTTTTTTGAGGATGCTCTGAGCCTTGCCGGCAGCGGCGGGCGGCCTGCCCATGCACAAGCCTGTACGCCCGGTGCTTGAGCAAGCCGCTTGGCGGCTGTACGGGGCGCTGGCCTGGCTGGCCCAGCCCTTGCTGCGGCGCAAGCTGGCGCGCCGCAGCGTGGCTGAGCCTGGCTATGCACATGCCGTGGAAGAGCGCTTTGGCCGCTACACCGTGGCCCGCCCGCAGGGGCCAGGGCCGCTGGTGTGGGTGCATGCCGTGTCGCTGGGCGAAACGCGTGCCGCTGCCCTACTGGTGCAGGCGCTGCGCCAGCGTTTGCCGGACATGCGCCTGCTGCTAACCCATGGCACGGCCACCGGGCGTGCCGAAGGCGCGCGCCTGTTGCAGCCGGGCGATGTGCAGGTGTGGCAGCCCTGGGACACGCGCGGCGCGGTGCAGCGCTTTCTGCGCCACTTCCGCCCCGACGTGGGCGTGCTGATGGAAACCGAGGTCTGGCCCCACCTGGTGCAGCAAAGCGCGGCGCACGGCGTGCCGCTGGCGCTGACCAACGCGCGGCTGTCTGACAAATCCCTGCGCGGCGCGCAGCGCGCGGGCTGGCTGATGCGGCCAGCCTACGCCGCGCTGGCCGCTGCCTGGGCGCAGACCGAGGCCGATGCCCAGCGCCTGCGTGCCATTGGCGCGCCCGTGGCAGGGGTGCTGGGCAACCTGAAGTTTGACGCCCAGCCCGATGCGGCCCTGCTGGCCCAGGGGCGTGCCTGGCGCGCCGCCAGCACGCGGCCGGTGGTCATGTTGGCCAGCTCACGCGAGGGGGAAGAGGCTGATTTGCTGGCCTGCATCCAGTCCCTGGCGCGGGCCGAGCATGGGCCACCGCCCGTGCAGTGGCTGATCGTGCCGCGCCATCCGCAGCGTTTTGACGAAGTGGCCGCACTGGTGCGCGACAAAGGGCTGAGCCTTGCCCGCCGCAGCCAATGGCGCGCCTCCGGGCCAGCACCTGCCGACGTGTGGCTGGGCGACAGCCTGGGCGAAATGCCCGCTTACTACGCCCTGGCCAGCGTGGCCCTGTTGGGCGCCAGCTTTGCCCCGCTGGGCGGGCAAAACCTGATTGAAGCCGCCGCCTGCGGCTGCCCGCTGGTGATGGGGCCGCACACCTTTAACTTTGCGCAGGCCGCAGACGGTGCCGAGGCCGCTGGCGCAGCGCGGCGCGTGCCCGGCATGGCCGAGGGGGTGGCCGCCGCCTGCGCCCTGGCTGCCGATGCCCAGGCACGCACCGCCATGTCACAGGCGGGCCTGGCCTTTGCCCAGGCGCACCAAGGTGCCGCCCAGCGCACCGCCGCCGCCGTGCAGGCGCTGCTGGCCCCGTCGCAAAGACCAGGGCCATCGGTTTAAAGCTATTAATAATATAGCTATAAACCCTTATTGTTGGCGCGCAAATAGCATTTTTTGATTGTGACCCATATCGCGAAGGGCAAAGCGATCACAGGCCATGCCCTAAGCCAGCGGCGTGATGCGCACTTGCTGCGCCAGCGCCCGTACCTCGGCTTTCGGGGGCAGGTGCGGGCCCAGCTGGCGCAGCTTGGCCGTGGCAAAGGCCACGCCCAGGCGCAGGGCCTCGGGCCAGTCCAGCCCTGTGTGGCGCGCGGCCAGCAGGCCGGCCACTTGCGCATCGCCCGCGCCCACGGTGCTGATGGGCGTGACGGGCAGGGGTGCCGCCTGCCAGGCCCCTTGGGCCGTGCTGATGAGCGCGCCATCGGCCCCCAGCGACACGGCCACGGCGGCCACGCCACGCGCGTGCAGGGCGCGGGCTTCGTGCAGCAAATCGGCTGTGGTGGGCAGCGGGCGGCCCGCCAGCTCTTGCAGCTCGTGCCGGTTGGGTTTGATGAGGGCCAGCGGCACGCCACTGGCCACGGCCTGGGCCAGCGGCGTGCCGCTGGTGTCCAGCGCCACGTGCGCGCCGCAGTCGGCCAGCAGCCTGAGCAAAGGCACGTAGCCCTGTGCGCGCAAATCGGGCGGCAGGCTGCCCGCAGCCAGCACCCACTGGCCGGGCTGCACGCGCTGGCGCACGTCGGCCAGCAGGGCCTGCCAGGCGGCGGTAGGCACGGCGGGGCCGGGCAGGTTGATGTCGGTGGTGTCGCCCGTGTCGTCGGCCACCAGCTTGATGTTGGTGCGCGTGCTGCCGGGCAGGCGCTGGCAGGCGTCTTCAATGCCTTTTTGAGCAAACAGGGCTTCAAACGTGGCGGCGTTGTCCTGCCCCAGCAGGCCCAGGGCCACGGCAGGCGTGCCCCAGTCGGCCAGGCAGCTGGCCACGTTGATGCCTTTGCCGCCGGGGTTGTGGCGCACTTGCGTGGCCACGTTCACGGCCCCGGCGCGCAGGCTGGGCAGGCGGATGGTCTGGTCAACCGCAGGGTTGGGGGTGAGGGTGAGGATGGGTTGGGTCATGGGCAAACCGTGCTCTGGTGTGGTGTGAAGCGCGCCTTGGCCGGCAGGCGCAGGGCAATGCGTTCGCGGTTGGCGGCCAGGGCCGCTGCGGTGGGCGTGTAGTCGCGCCACAGGTGGGCGTCGGCGGGCAAGTCAGCGGGCCAGATGGCGCTGACCTTGAAGCCGCGCGCGCGGCATTCGGCGTGCAGGGCTTCGTAGCGGCGCTTCAGAAAAGCCAGCTTGTCAAAGAAAAAGCGCACATGGCCTTCGCCCAGCTTGTAATCGGGCGGCTGCCCAGCCAGGCTGTAGCGGCCCCGCGCCACGGCGTTGGGTATGCGCGTGAGCTCGCGGTGCTCAGCCAGCAGATGCTGGTCGCACAGCTCGGCAGGGGGCACGAGGTTGATGCGGGTCATGCTGGGGGTGGGGGCGCAGGCTGTCGGTGGCGGGCGGTTGTGCGCAGCTCAGGCGCGGGTGTGCGTTCAGAAAGATATTGTCGCGGCAAGCGCTCGGGCCCTAGCCAGCAAGCACAAGGCTGAGAAAGAAAAACAGGACTTGAATACTTTTTGAAACACCGCAGACATCTTGGTGCGGATGTTCAAGTTGAACCTCGCCTAAAATGCTGGGCGCAAAATATTTGAAAGGAATGGACGATGAATCATATCAAGAAAATAGCTGCTTTTATTGTATCGACGGCTACGATTTCTTCTTCCGTTTTTCTTTCGGCACCCGTGCTGGCTTTTGATTATGGCTACAGGGCCGAGAATTATTTTTACACCTACCAGATTGACGACGTGGTGCGGCGCAGTACCTGGGAGAATGAGCGCAAATACGGCAAGGCGGTTGAAAAGGCCAAATCCAAGAAAAGCGCGGCCAATCCAAAGTCTGACGAAAAAAAGACTGAAAAAAAGGCTGAAAATTCAGTCGGTGCCGACCGCTATACCCATTCCAACCGGTTGAGCCGGCAGATCAACGAAGAGATGTTGCAGACCTTGCGGCAAGACCTGCAAGCCAAAAACCGGCTCACGCCCCAGGTGGAAGAAAGCCTGAAGCAGATGGCCGGCGCTGACCTGATTGGGCAGGTGAAACAGGCGCTGAAGTCCGATGGCTATGAGCCCGACAGCGTGGCGGTGGCCATGGCGTACTGGATGCTGATCAATTACGGCATTGCCCAGCAGGAGGATTTGTCCAAGCTCAAAGGTCATGGTCTGGTGCAGCAGCTGCAAGCGGCCATGGCCGATGGCGACATGGCCGCCAGCAGCCATGCGGACAAACAGAAAATGGCCGAGCGGCTGTATTGGATGGGTAGTTTGCAAATGGCTATGTACATGGAGGCGCTCAAGCTCAACAACCCCCAGGCCATTGAAGCGCGCGTGAGCGACGCGAAACTGGCCCTGGGTCATATGGGTTTGGGTGTGAACAACATCGGCCAGGGGCGCAACGGGCTGGAGCTGCGCTGAGGTCAGTTCACCGATGAACCCGGTGCGCCTGAGGCCGTCCAGCGCTGAAAGCCGCGCGCCTGGGCCTGGGGCCAGGCGCTGGCGGGAATGTCAAACACGTTGACGCTGCCGGTGGCGCCGCCGCACACGGCGGGGAACATTCTGTCTTGCAGCGCATCCTTGCGCGCGTTCAGCACGTTGATGCCTTGCAGCAGGCGCGCTGCCATGGCTTGCGGGCTTTCCCCCGGGCCTTGGCATTGGCGCGAGCCATCGCTTTGGTACACGCTGATGGGCGCAGCAGTTTCTGCCGCGCCACCGGGTGCAGCCGGTGCCGCGCAGGCCGCCAGCCAAGGCAGCAGGGACAAGACGGTGCCGAAAAGCAGAGGTTTGGAATGGGACATGGGGTAGCTTGGGCAAGGGCAGGCAAGGCCAGTTGGTGCTGCGGCGCGATGGATCTCAGCGGCTGACTTTTCGCTGCGTGTCATCCATAAACCGCTGAAGCTGCGTGGGCAGGTCAATGTCCATGCGGTCGGCCAGCACCATTAGCCACCACATGCATTCGGCCAGTTTGTGCTCCAGCTGGCCTTCGCTGCCACTGGCGGGCCAGCGCTGCTGCTGGGCCATGCTCAGGCGGCCCACCAGTGCGGCATCGGTCAAGAAAGCCAGCGCGTCTTCTTCCACCGTCCAGCGTGTGCCGTGGTGCTGTTCTTCCAGCCGGTGGTAGCCGGCGCGGATGGCCTTGGCTTGCTCGATCAGGTGCAAGAGGTTGGTGTCGTTGCGCATGGGGTGGGCAAAAGCCGGCCGGGGTGAAGAAGGGAGCGCGCTCAATGCGTTGAGTCCTTGACTTGCTGGAAAAGCCATTCGCGCACGGGCTCGATGCCGTAGGCGTATTTCCAGGTGTTGCGGTGGCCGCTGGCGCCGGCCTGGCTTTCGCCTTCGGTAAAGACGGTGCCCTTGGCATAGGCGGTGTATTGAATGGGAGCGCCGCGCGCCAGCAAGTCGGCGGCGGCGTAGCGGTATTCGCTTTCGCTCCATTGGGCGTCCCACCAGGCGCGTGACACCTGGGCGCCTTGCTGCGCCAGTTTTTCGGTGATGGCGTTCATGCTGGGAAACGCGCCTTTGTCGTCCACCGAGGCCATGAACCAGAGCTTTTTCCGGGCCAGGGGGGCCACCAGATCGGCGCTCCACTTGCCCGCCACGAAGTAGGAGGCGGCGAACAAGTCGGGGTGCTGAATGTTCATCGCCATGGCCATCATGCAGCCGCCAGACTGGCCGGTGGCGTACAGGCGCCTGGCGTCAATGCGGTACTGCTGTTGCAGGCTTTGCAGCAGGCGCACGGTGATGCCCAGCATGTCAGAGGCGCGGGATTGGTCATCCACAATGATTTCGTCGTACTGCGGGGCCAGCACGAAGCAGGGGCGCTTGGCTTGCTCTTGCGGGCTGGCCCAGACGGTGGCGCCATTGCCTTGCAGCAAGGTGGCGGTATGAAATTCGCTGGTAGCGCCCGCGTCGTGCATGAACAGCACCAGTGGCAGCGGCTGATCGCCCTGACCGGCAGGCACGAACAGGTTGTAGCGCAGGCTGCGGCCCGTGGCTGCGTCCTGGTAAATGCGCTGCTGAAAATCATCCGCCACCAGATGGCGAACGGCGCTGGTGCGCAGTGGCGCACCACCACGGGGCCGCACGGTGGCTTGCGCGGTTTTGAATACCAGGTTGTCCTGC
>JAUNHQ010000007.1 GCA_030535425.1 Pseudomonadota bacterium
TCTTCGGTCAAGGCGCGCAGCACGCCCACGGGGCGCCCAGTGGGCTTGTCGGCCAGAGCTTTGGCGCCACCTGCATCAAAGCGCTTGCAGATTTCGAATACACCGGTACGCGACAGGCCTAGTTCGCCCGCGATGGCCTCATACGTCCAGCCCGCACGCCGTAGCTTGATTACCTGACGGCGCCGCTTCTGGCGAGCCTCAGGACTCAATTTCCTCATGTCGATCATTTCCATAGGGAAATCTGACGGCATGACCATTAACTCCAAGAGGTTTGATTTCTACTCAATATCGCAAGCCCACCCGGTGCGATACTTTCCTGGCTTAGATGCAAACGCTGGTGTCGTGGGCTGAGTTGGTTGCCTTGATCGAGCTACACTACCCAAGGCTGGCAATAGCCGCCCGCCCATTGGCTTGGAGCACATGCTTCGCATCCATCTGCTGCAACACTGGTTCAACCTGGTTGATGTCGCCTGCGAGCAGACGCTGTACGACTCGGACGCGCTGCGTGCATTTGCCGGCATCGACCTAGGCCGTGAGCCGGTGCCCGATGCCACCACCATCCTGAAGTTCAGGCACCTGTTGAAGCAGCGCGATCTGGGCCAGGCCATCTTCTGTGAGGTTGGCCGCATCCTGCAGCAGCGTGGCCTTCGCCTGAGCGCTAGCGCCATCGTGAACGCCGCCATCATTGCCGCGCCCAGCTCGACCAAGAGCGCTCAACAGCAGCGTGATCCCGAGATGAGGCAGACCAGCAAAGGCAGGCAGTGGCATTTCGGCATGAAGGTGCACGTCGGCGCCGACAACAAGACCGCGCTGGTGCACAGCGCCGTTGTCACCAGCGCAAACGTGCATGACAAGCACCCGCTTCCCGATCTGCGGCGAGGCGATGAGAAGCGGGTATATGGCGACCGAGGCTATCAGAGCTACCGCGACATCATCAAGGCCAAGGCGCCCCAGGCCCGCGACTTCACCAACCAGCGAGTACGCAAGCCCGATGGCGGGGAGGAAGTCGAGCGCTCACGCAATCGCACCAAGAGCAAGACACGGGCGCGAGTCGAACATCCCTTTCTGGTACTCAAGCAGCTGTGGGGCTTTGCAAAGGTGCGTTACAAGGGCTAACCAAGAATGCAATCGGGTGTTCACAACCTTGGCGATGGTCAATCTTTACTTAGCTGGCAGGCGCGTGCCGGCATTGATGCGCCCGTAGGCAGCGAAAAGCGGCTCGAACAGGCCGCTGAAACTTCCATCTGCAACAAGATTGCCTTCAAAAGGCGACCACCGCTCGCGTTGGAGTACCGAACAACGTCATGCAACTGCTTGATCAGCACTTTCCTATTGATTCGGCATCAAACATTTGAACTTATTGTGAGCTGCGGAGTCGGTTGGGACATGGAAAAGATCGATTCTCGAACGCTGTCGGTGGATGCGCTCAACGAGAGGCGCCGACGAGCGGTGAAGATGTGGCTGGAAGGCACGAGAGCCTGAAGGACACAGCGGCACAATGCGAGATGTCGCGCACGACCGTGATCGCTGCGGTGAGGGCCTATGAGAGGGGGCGACTGGAAAGCGGTGGACGTTGATCGCGGCGGTCGGCCTGTGGGCAGCGGCCGCACGCTGAGCGCCGAGGAAGAGCGAGAAGTTCAGCAACTGATCCGCGACCGCACGCCCGAGCAGTTGAAGATGGTCTACGCACTGTGGACGCGTCAGGCGGTGGCCGAGCTGATCCGTGAGCGCTACGGCATCAAGCTGGCCGTGCGCGCGATGGGTCTGTACCTCGAGCGTTGGGGGGTACGCCGCAAAAGCCCATGAAGAAGGCCTACGAGCAGTCGCCTGCGGCGGTGAAGAAGTGGCTCGACAAGGAATACCCGGTCATTGCTGCGTCTGCCAAGGCCGAGGGGGCCGAGATTCACTGGGGCGACGAGACCGGCCTGCGCAGCGACGACGTACGCGGTCGCAGCTACGCGCCACAGTGACAGACGCCGGTGGTGCGGGTGAGCCAACAAGCGCCATGGCCTGTCGGTCATCTCCACGGTCACCAACAAGGGGTAAATGCGCTGGAAGACGTTCGACGGCGCGCTGAACTGCGACATCCTAATCGACTTCCTGTGGTGACTCGTGAAAAACGCGAGCCGCAAGATCTACCTGATCTTGGACAACCTGCGGGTGCACCACAGCAAGCCTGTGAAGACCTGGCTGGCCGAGCACAAGAGACAGATCGAGGTTTTCTACCTGCCCAGCTACAGCCCCGAACTCAATCCCAACGAAATGGCCAATGCCGATCTGAAGCAGTCCGTCACGAAGCTGGCCCCGGCGCGCACTAAGCTCCAACTCGTGAAGGCCACCGCAAGACACTTCTGCAGCGTTCAGAAAAAGCCCGAGCAGGTCAAGAGCTACTTCCAGCATCAGCCAGTTCGTTATGCGGCATAAGTTCAACACTTCCGTGCCGAGTCAATAAGCAAAACAGATGCGCTAGCGTCGCGTCACGCAGGCAATTGGCATTCGGCCATGCGCGCAAGGGTGTAAAGCATTTCACCCATGGGATAAGTGCGCATGCCGCGCTGGCTGGCGCGCTGGGCAGGATCGATACGCGCATCCATGCCGTTCAGCTTGATGTGCTGAACCAGCGAGCGGCTTTTGCACACCATGCGCAGGGCTGAGATGGGCGTGTTGCTGGCGGCCCAGTTCTCTGCAGGATGAAAGATCAAGCCATTGATCATGGTCAGGTGCATCTCCAGCGGCTGCCCACCTTCCAGGTGTTCGCCCAGGTTTTGCAGAAAAGACAAACACCCCTCGTGAGGCGAACTGCCGGCGCAGGCCACAAACTGCGGCAAGCTGAGGCTGCCTTCGCCAATCTCTGGCGGGGGCAGTGCATGGGCTGGCGGTGATACGGGGGCGCTGTCCAGCACCTCACCAAACAAGGTGGTGCTGAAAGATGTGATCGGCGGCTCGGTCGACGCCCCGATGACCTGCGATGCACTGACACTTTGGGCCATGGGATGGCGGTGCGCGCGTGCATTGACATGGCGCTCTGCCTGCTCCAATGCCTCGCGCATATGCACGGCACGAAACGGACGGTTGAGCACCGTCCAGCCCTTCTCAGCCCAGCGGGCCGTCCAGAGGCTGGCAGCCTCTCGCGCTTCCAGTTGTGCAGGCAAGGGGGCTGTCAACAGCACAGCGGTGCGGCTGCCCAGCAACGCATCCAACCGCTCATCCATACCCGCCTCGCTGATGTCTACCCGCCATCCCTGGCGGGTCAGATCCAGCACGAGCAAGTCGCCAGGGGGCATTTGCCCTGCACTGGCTGCCTGACAGCGCCATGTCGGCCGCATTTTGGCGATCAGCAGCGACAAGGCAAAAGCATCGCGCTCAGGCAGATCTATCAGGGCAACTTGCATGGCTTGTCACAATCAATCCAAAAGTATTAGATATGAAGTGTATTCGGCGCGATCTCAGATGAAATGAATACGCATCAAATAGCCACATACAGTTCTGTGATAGGCGCCCAGCCATCGGCGGATGCCCACGAGATCACTACCTTCATAATGACTTCTTTTCACACCCAAGCCCGCTCAGAAAGGAAGCCCTCATGACCGCCGACACGCGCAAGCGCGCCCTGCTCCAACTGGCCGCACTGGCCACCGCCAGTGCTCTGGTGGCCTGCGGCAAGAAAGAAGAAACACCCGCGCCTGCTGCCCAGCCCTCCGCCGCCGCTGAGCCTGCCAAGGCCGAGCCGCTGAAAGTGGCCTTTGCCTATGTGGGCCCGGTAGGTGATGGGGGCTGGACGTTTGCGCACGACAACGCACGCAAGGCGGTGGAGCAGGAATTTGGCGACCGCGTGGTCACCAGCTTCGTGGAAAGCGTGCCCGAATCGGCTGACGCCGAGCGCGTGATCCGCGACATGGCGGGCCAGGGCAACAAGCTCATCTTCGGCACCAGCTTTGGCTACATGGAGCCCATGCTGAAAGTCACCGCCGACCACAAGGACGTGAAATTCGAGCACGCCACCGGCTACAAGACCGCCGAGAACATGCGCACCTACGACACGCGCACCTACGAAGGCGCGTACATGGCCGGCGTGATTGCCGGCGCCATGACGCAAAGCAACACGCTGGGCGTGGTGGCTTCCATCCCCATCCCCGAGGTGATCCGCAACGTCAACAGCTTTACCCTGGGCGCACAAAGCACCAACCCGAAGGTGACGGTGAAAGTGGTGTGGGTCAACGAATGGTTCAACCCGCCCAAGGAGACGGAAGCCGCCACCGCCCTCATCAACGGCGGCGCCGACGTGCTGATGCAAAACACCGACTCTTCCGCCGTGCTGCAAACGGCCGAGAAGATGGGCAAGCGCGGCTTTGGCTGGGACAGCGACATGACCGCCTACGGCCCCAAAGCCCACCTGGGCTCTGCCGCCATCAACTGGGCACCCTACTACATCAAGACCGTAGGCGAGGCGCTGGATGGCAAATGGAGCACCGGGCGCACCTGGTGGGGCGTGAAAGAAGGCGCCATCGACCTGGTATCGCTGGCCGAAGATGTGCCAGCCGAAGCCAAGGCCCGGCTGGAAGAAGTGCGCAACGGCCTGAAAGCCGGCACCTACGCCATCTGGAAAGGCCCCATCAGCGACAACACGGGCAAAGAAGTGCTGCCTGATGGGCAGGTAGCCGACGATGAATGGCTGGGCAAGATCAACTTCTACGTTCAGGGCGTGGAAGGCAAGGTGCCCTCGGCCAACTGATGACCCGCCGGTCAACTCTGCCTATTTACGCACCATGTTCCCGGCTTCACCACCTCCCAGTGTCCGGCACATCACGATGCAGCGCCTGCCCGTGCTGCTGGATGTCATGCCCAAGGCAGAGTTGCACATGCACATTGAAGGCTCGCTCGAGCCCGAGATGATCTTCGCGCTAGCAGCCCGCAATGGCGTAGCCCTGCCCTACCCATCGGTGCAGGCGCTGCGCGCGGCCTACGCCTTCACTGACCTGCAAAGCTTTCTGGACATCTACTACGCAGGTGCCAGCGTGCTGCTGACCGAGCAGGATTTCTACGACATGGCCTGGGCCTACCTGCAACGCGCCGCTGCCGATCACGTGGTGCGCGCCGAGCTGTTCTTCGACCCCCAGACCCATACCGCACGTGGCGTGCCCATGGCCGCCATCATCCAGGGTCTGGCCCGCGCCTGTGCCGATGCGGGCCAGACCCTGGGCGTGAGCGCCGCGCTCATTCTGTGCTTTCTGCGCCACCTGAGTGAGCAGGATGCGTTCGACACCCTGGCGCAAGCCCTGCCTTATCGCCAGCACTTCATTGGTGTGGGGCTGGATTCCAGCGAGATGGGGCATCCCCCCGAAAAATTCGCCCGCGTCTTTGCACGCTGCCGCGAGCTGGGCCTGCACGTCGTGGCCCATGCCGGTGAAGAGGGTCCTCCGTCCTACATCCGGCAGGCTCTGGACATGCTGCACGTGCAGCGCATCGACCACGGCGTGCAAGCCGTGCATGACGAGGCTCTCATGCGGCGCCTGGCCGCCGAGCGCGTGCCCCTGACGGTCTGCCCGCTGTCCAACGAGAAGCTGCGCGTTTTCCCCGACCTGAAAGACCACAACCTGCCCGCTTTGCTGGATGCAGGCCTGTGCGCCACCGTCAACTCTGACGATCCCGCCTACTTTGGCGGCTATGTCAACGACAACTTCCGCGCCGTCTTTGCCGCCACGCGCATGGGCGTCACACACGCCTGGCAGTTGGCAGCCAACAGCTTTGAAGCCAGCTTTGCACCCCAAGCGGACAAGGCACGCTGGCTTGCGCAACTCAACGACTGTTTTGCGCAGCAAGCCATGGCGGACTGAGGCTTGCCCACCTGCGCCATCACGCTATCCTTTGCGCAGCCCTGCCCAGATCAGAGGCGAGGCAACACCAAAGGAGACAAACGATGGCATGGCACCCCAAATACATCCGCAGTTGCTGGCCGCTCGCACTGCTGCCGCTGGCCATATTGACCGCTTGTGGCGGTTCAGACGATGGCGACAGCTCAGCCGCCCCAGCCCGTTACCAGGCCGAAATCCGCCGCACCGACATGGGCGTTGCCCATATCAAGGCCAATAACTGGCGTGGTCTTGGCTATGGTATGGGCTATGCCCAGGCACAGGACAACCTGTGCACCATGGCCGACGCTTTTCTCACTTACCGTGGCGAGCGATCACGCCATCTGGGTGGCCAGGCACTGGCCGTCAATCGCAGCACCATCGGGCGCCCAAGCAACATCGACTCCGACTTTTTTCATCGCCACCTACTGTCCGACGATGCCGTGCAAACCATGGCCAGCGCGCAGTCCGAAAACATGCATGCCCTGGTAGACGGCTTTGCCAGCGGCTACAACCGTTATGTGCGGGAAATCCTGGATGGCAGCCACAGCGGCGCGCATGAGGCGTGTCGCGACATGGCCTGGATACAGCCCATCACCATGAACGACCTGTGGCGACGCATGATGCAAGCCAATCTAGCAGCTGGTCATAGCAATTTTTTGGCCGCGATCGCCAATGCCACGCCGCCACAGGTCGACGACAAAACCACGCCCCCCTTCGCCTGGCCTGCTGCGGTCGACATCCAGGCGCCAAAGCTGGAAGTGGGCGGCCAGGCTGGTGTGGGCAGTAACATGTATGGCTTTGGCACAGCCGCCACAGGCAACGCAAGCCCCTTGTTGTTTGGCAATCCCCACTGGTACTGGAAAGGCGCTGATCGCTTCTACCAAGCTCATCTCACCATTCCTGGCCAGCTTGACGTAAGTGGTGTCTCCTTTCTAGGCGTACCCCTGGTGCTCATCGGCTTCAATGCCAATGTAGCCTGGAGCCACACTGTCTCAACTGCACGGCGCTTTGGCCTCTTTCAGCTCACCTTGGCCGAAGATGACCCCACCACTTACATCGTTGATGGCCAGCGCGTGCCCATGCAGGCCACGCCCATCAGCGTTCAGGTGCTCGATGACAGCGGTGCACTTAGCACCGTGACCCGCACCCTCTATAAAAGCCAGCATGGCCCACTGGTGAACCTAGGCGCCATGCACCCCTCACTGGGCTGGCAAAGCGGCAGCGCCTTTGCCATACGTGACATCAACAGTGACAACCACCGCAGCTTCCGCAACTGGCTGCGCTGGAGCCAGGCCCAATCATTGGAGGAATTCATCGCCATCCAGAAAGAAGAAGCCGCTGTTCCCTGGGTGAACACCGTGGCCGTGGGCCGTGAAAATGCACAGGCCTGGTATGCCGACATCGGTGCCGTGCCTAATGTGCCAGATGACCTGCTGACCAGTTGCACCACACCAGTAGGGCAAGCCTTGGCTGCCGCGCTACCCGGCGTACCCGTGCTGGATGGCGCGCGTAGTCGATGCGATTGGCAAAGCGACACCGACTCAGCTCAGCCAGGCGCCCTGGGAGCAGCTCGCATGCCCAGCCTGCGCCGAGCCGATTACGTGGCCAACATGAACGACAGCTATTGGCTAGCCAACCCCGATGCACCGTTGACGGGCTACCCTGCCATCCTGGGCCCCGCTGGCACAACGGCACAAACCCTGCGCACCCGCCTAGGCCACCAGATGGTGCGCGACCGACTGGACAGCACGGACGGTTATGAGGGCAGGCACGCCACCGTTTCCGTTATGCAGCGGATGGTGTTGAACAGTCGCGTTTACAGCGCCGAGCGCTTCAAGGAGCAGGCCCTGGCTCTGGTCTGCACCATGACCCACTTGGAAGGTGTGGACATTCGCACCGCCTGTGCTGCGCTGGCAAGCTGGGACAACCATGGCCATGCTGACGCCCGTGGCTCACACCTGTGGGATGAGTTCTGGCGCCGCGTCCAGATCCCCGCCAGTGAGCTGTTTGCCGTGGCCTTTGACCCGCAAGACCCCATCAACACTCCACGTGATCTGCGGGCGGACGCAGCACCTGCGTTGCGCGCAGCTTTTGTCGCAGCCGTCACGGCCGTGGCCAGCAGCGGCGTGGCCATGGATGCCGAACGCGGTGAGCTGTTATACGCCACACGCGGTCAGCAGCGCATCCCACTGTATGGCGGCTGCGGCGATATGGGCTACTTCACCATCGCCTGCTCCGAGCTGCCCCTGGGCAGCGGAGGCTATGCCATGGATGAGCAGCCGCATGGCAACACCTATATGCAAGTGGTTGATTTCGATAACGGAAGTGTGCAGGCGCACACTTTTCTGACCTTCTCGCAATCGGATGACCCTGCCTCACCGCATCATGGCGACTACACCCGTGCCTACGCCGCCAAGCAATGGCTGCGCGTGCCCTTTACGGAAAGTGAAATTACAGCTAGCGGCGGCTACCGCACACAAACGCTAAGTGAGTGATCAATGCCCTGCCGCCCAAGTCAGCTGGTACAGCCACTGGGGCGGCGGAGCATAGCCCTTTACCATCTCAACCATGAACGATGCATTGCAGCACTTGATTACCCGGGCCGAGCAACTCATCACCCGCATTGAAGCCGCACTTCCCCAGCCACTGAGAGCCCCTGACTGGCAGCAAGCCGTGGCTTGGCGCTATCGCAAGCGTGCCACAGGCCACGGCGTGCTGGAGCCCGTGCGCCATGTGGGTGCCATTGCGCTGGACGATCTGAAGGAAATCGATGCGCAAAAAGACAAGATTGAACGCAATACGCGCCAGTTCGTCCAGGGCCGCAGCGCCAACAATGTGCTGCTGACAGGCGCGCGTGGCACAGGCAAGTCATCACTCATCAAGGCATGTCTGAACGCCTTTGCGCCGCAGGGTTTGCGCCTGATCGAGGTGGACAAGGCCGATTTGACCGACCTGCCCGACATCGTGGACGTGGTCGCCGGCCGACCCGAGAAATTCATCATCTACTGCGATGACCTGAGCTTTGACGAAGGGGAAGCCGGTTACAAGGCACTCAAAAGCATCCTGGATGGCAGCGTGGCCGCCAGCACACCCAACGTGCTGGTCTATGCCACCAGCAACCGTCGCCACCTGCTGCCCGAATACATGAAGGACAACCTCAGCTACACACACACCGATGATGGCGAAGTACATCCGGGCGAAGTGGTGGAAGAAAAAATCTCCCTGTCCGAACGCTTTGGCCTGTGGGTTAGCTTTTACCCCTTCAGCCAGGACGAGTACTTGGCCATCGCGGCGCAATGGCTCGCCGCACTGGGCGCCAGCCGCTCGCAGATCAAGGCTGCGCAGCCAGAAGCCCTGGTGTGGGCTCTGGAACGCGGTTCACGCTCAGGTCGCGTGGCCTATCAGTTCGCGCGCGATTTCATGGGACGCCAGTCATGAGCCATGTGCTGCGCGCCGATGCGCACCTGCGCCGTGAGGACACCACCAGCCCGGATGGCCTGCGCCAGATCGTCCATGTGGCCGTGGGCATACTCATCGCGCCAGATGGGCGTTTTCTTCTCACATCCCGCCCACTGGGCAAGGTGTATGCAGGCTACTGGGAATTTCCTGGCGGCAAGCTCGAGCCCGGTGAAAGCGTTCCCCGCGCCCTTGTACGCGAGCTGCATGAAGAGCTAGGCCTCATCCTGGACGAAACGGCTATTACGCCCTGGCGGGAACAGATGGTCGACTACCCCCACGCACTGGTGCATCTGCACTTCTGCCAAGTGCGCCACTGGAAAGGCAAGCTGCACATGCGTGAAGGGCAATCCTTCAGTTGGCAGCGCCTACCCGTTACTCTGAACCCTATCCTGCCTGGCGCCGTACCGGTGCTGCAATGGCTGGCGCAGGACGCACAAACCCTGGACGACCCACAACAGGGTGCGACAATACCCGGCTAAATGACACAACCCTATTCCTCCCTCGCGCTGGCCGAGCCGCTCAAGCGCGCCGTGGCCGAGATGGGCTACGAAAACATGACGCCCATCCAGGCCCAGGCCATTCCCGTGGTGCTGGCCGGGCAAGATGTGATGGGCGCGGCGCAAACCGGCACCGGCAAAACCGCCGCCTTTTCCCTGCCCCTGCTGCAACGCCTGCTCAAGCACGAAACCGCCTCGCTCTCGCCTGCGCGCCACCCCGTGCGCGCCCTGGTGCTGCTGCCCACGCGCGAGCTGGCCGACCAGGTGGCCGGGCAAATCAAGCAATACGCCAAATACACCCAACTGCGCAGCGCCGTTGTGTTTGGCGGCATGGACATGAAGCCGCAGATCGAAGAGCTGCGCAAAGGTGTGGAAGTGCTGGTGGCCACCCCTGGCCGCCTGCTGGACCACATCGAGGCCAAGACCGCCGTGCTGGGCCAGGTCGAATACGTGGTGCTGGACGAAGCCGACCGCATGCTCGACATCGGCTTTCTGCCCGACTTGCAGCGCATCCTCAGCTACCTGCCCAAGGCCGGGCGCACCACGCTGCTTTTCAGCGCCACCTTCTCGCCCGAAATCAAGCGCCTGGCCGAAAGCTACCTGCACAACCCCGTGCTGATCGAGGTGGCCCGTCCCAACACCACCGCCGCCACCGTGGAGCAGCGCTTTTACCTGCTGGAGGACGACGACAAACGTCGCGCCATCCGCCAGGTGCTGCGCGACAAGGAACTGCGCCAGGCCTTCGTGTTTTGCAACAGCAAGCTCGGCTGCGCGCGCCTGGCCCGCGCGCTGGAACGCGACGGCCTGCGCACCACCGCCTTGCACGGCGACAAAAGCCAGGACGAGCGCCTGAAATCGCTCGAAGCCTTCAAGCGTGGCGAAGTGGACCTGCTGGTGGCCACCGACGTGGCCGCGCGCGGGCTGGACATCAAGGACGTGCCCGCCGTCTTCAACTACGACGTGCCCTTCAACCCCGAAGACTACGTGCACCGCATTGGCCGCACGGGCCGCGCCGGCGCCTCTGGCGTGGCCGTCACCCTGGTCACCAAAGCCGACCAGCGCCTGATGGCCGAGCTGGAAAAACTGCTCAAGACCAAGATTGAAGTGGAGCACTTGGCTTTTGAAGAAGAACGCCCGCGCGGGCGCGCGGGCGATGGGCGCCGCCTCTGGCAAGACGACGAGGACGGCGGCCTGCGTGACGACAGCCGCCGTGCGCGCGGCGATCGCCGCAGCGGTAGCGAGCGCCGCCCTGCCCCCGCCCCGGTGGATCCGTTTTTCAGCCAGCCTTATGAAGCGCCCTCCGAGCAAGCCGAGCCGCCTG
Source organism: Pseudomonadota bacterium (assembly GCA_030535425.1). Lineage (GTDB taxonomy): Bacteria > Pseudomonadota > Gammaproteobacteria > Burkholderiales > Burkholderiaceae_C > Ottowia. The sequence continues at coordinate 11,130 of JAUNHQ010000007.1, forward strand.
CATGGGAGCAAAAGGCCCCAACCCGCCCCGCGCGCGCCGGTCTGTCGGCCAACATCAAGCCCAAGCGCAAGGTGGCTGCACTGTTCAAGGCGCCCACCAGCATCAGCCCTGACCCATAATTCCATTTCCAGATCAGAGCGAAACGCGAAGCGAGGCCGCAGACAGTGCTGTAGCACGGCAAGGCCGAGCGACAAAGTGTCGCTTTGATATGGAAATGGAATAAGCCAGCGTTTGCTGCGTGCCGCATGTCCAGCCCCGTCAGCAGTGGCGGACATGTACATAAAAGCCAAGGCTCATCAAACTGGGGGCCATGCCCCAGATCAAAAATAAATGCCCGTCAGCCAAAGCTGACGGGCATCTTTTTTTGCCATTGGTCTGCCGGAATCAGCTCAGCTTGCCATGGCATTGTTTGTATTTCAGACCGCTGCCACAGGGGCACGGGTCATTCCGCCCTACGCGAGCAACGGCACCTGCTGCCACTGCACCCGCTGTTGCAGCACGCACCTGAGACTCAGGCAGGGTTTGCGCTTCACCTGTCTCCGTGGGGGCGGTATAGGTCACGTTGCTGATGTGTTCCGCACGCTGCTCGATATCTTCCGCTACATGTTCCAGCTCTTCTGCTGACTGGATGCGCACGGTCATCAATGTGCGTGTCACATCATTCTTCACCACATCCAAGAGCTTGCCAAACAGTTCGAAAGCCTCGCGCTTGTACTCTTGCTTAGGCTGCTTTTGGGCATAGCCTCGCAAATGAATGCCCTGGCGCAGATAGTCCAGCGCGGACAAATGCTCACGCCAGTGGCTGTCGATGTTTTGCAGCAGCACGGCACGTTCAAAGGGACGGAATTGCTCCGCACCAGCCAGTTCCAGCTTGGCCGCATAAGCCTGATGCGCGGCAGACACCACTTTTTCAACGATGTCTTGGTCTGAAATAGCGCTGGAAGACTCCACTTCCTTGACCAAGGGCAATTCAATATGCCACTCCTCAGTCAGTGCCTTTTCCAGCCCTGGGATATCCCACTGCTCCTCCACCGACTCGGCCGGCACGTACTGCCGCACCAGGTCAGTGAAGCAGCCTTCACGCAAGCTGGCAATTTGCGCGGACAAATCCTGTGCATCCAGAATTTCGTTGCGCTGCTGGTAAATGACCTTGCGCTGGTCGTTGGAGACGTCGTCGTATTCCAGCAGCTGCTTGCGGATGTCGAAGTTGCGCGCCTCGACCTTGCGCTGCGCGCTTTCGATGCTGCGGGTGACGATGCCGGCCTCGATGGCTTCGCCCTCGGGCATTTTCAGCCGGTCCATGATGGCGCGCACGCGGTCGCCAGCGAAGATGCGCATGAGCGCATCGTCCAAGCTGAGGTAAAAGCGCGATGAGCCCGGATCACCCTGGCGGCCAGAGCGGCCGCGCAACTGGTTGTCGATGCGGCGGCTTTCGTGCCGCTCGGTGGCAATGATGCGCAGGCCACCCAGGGCTTTGATGGCGTCGTGGTCTTTCTGCCATTGCGCACGCAGATCGGCCACCTTGGCCTGCTTAGCCGCCTCGTCCAGCGCGGGGTCCTCCTCGATGGCTTGCACGGCTTTTTCAATGTTGCCGCCCAGCACGATGTCGGTGCCACGCCCGGCCATGTTGGTGGCGATGGTGATCATCTTGGCGCGGCCGGCCTGGGCCACGATGTCGGCCTCCTTGGCGTGCTGCTTGGCGTTGAGCACCTGGTGCGGCAGTTTTTCCTTTTGCAGCAGCTGGGCGATGATTTCGGAGTTTTCGATGCTGGTAGTGCCCACCAGCACGGGCTGGCCGCGCATATAGCACTCGCGGATGTCGGCAATGGCGGCGTCGTACTTTTCCTTGGTGGTCTTGTACACGCGGTCGAGCTGGTCGTCGCGCTTGCTGGGGCGGTTGGGCGGAATGACCACGGTTTCCAGGCCGTAGATATCTTGAAACTCGTACGCCTCGGTGTCAGCCGTGCCGGTCATGCCGCCCAGCTTGTTGTAGAGGCGGAAATAGTTCTGGAACGTGATGGAGGCCAGGGTCTGGTTCTCGGCCTGGATGGGCACGCCCTCTTTGGCTTCCACCGCCTGGTGCAGGCCGTCGCTCCAGCGGCGGCCTGTCATCAGGCGGCCGGTGAACTCGTCCACGATGACGATCTCCGGCCCTTGCTGGCCCTGCTGCACCACGTAGTGCTGGTCGCGGTGGTACAGGTGGTGCGCGCGCAAGGCGGCGTTGAGGTGGTGCATCAGCGAGATGTTGCCCGCGTCGTACAGGCTGGTGCCTTCAGGAATCAAGCCCTGCTCGGCCAGGATGCGCTCGGCGTTTTCATGGCCCTGCTCGGTCAGGTGCACCTGGTGCGATTTTTCGTCCACGGTGAAATCGCCCGGCTTGGTCACGCCCAGGCCGGTGCGCGGGTCAGCCTCGCCCTCCTGGCGCGTGAGCAGCGGCACGATCTGGTTAAGGGCCAGGTACAGCGCGGTGTGGTCCTCGGCCTGGCCGCTGATGATCAAGGGGGTGCGCGCTTCGTCGATGAGGATGGAGTCCACCTCGTCCACGATGGCGTAGTTGAGCTGGCGTTGCACGCGGTCGCCCGGCTCGTACACCATGTTGTCGCGCAGATAGTCGAAGCCGAATTCGTTGTTGGTGCCGTAGGTGATATCGGCGGCATAGGCGGCTTGCTTTTGCTCGCGCGCCATTTGCGGCAGGTTCACGCCCACGCTCAGGCCCAGGAAGTTGTACAACCGCCCCATCCATTGCGCGTCGCGGTTGGCCAGGTAGTCGTTCACGGTCACCACATGCACGCCGTTGCCCGTCAGCGCATTCAGGTACACCGGCAGCGTGGCGGTCAGGGTCTTGCCCTCGCCCGTGCGCATTTCGGCCACCTTGCCTTCGTGCAGTGCCATGCCACCGATCAACTGCACGTCAAAGTGGCGCATTTTCATCACGCGCTTGGAGCCCTCGCGCACCACGGCAAAGGCTTCGGGCAAGATCGCATCCAGCGACTCGCCCTTGGCCACTCGTTCCTTGAACTCCTGAGTTTTGGCGCGCAAAGCCTCATCGCTGAGTTGTTCAAGCGCAGGCTCCAGCGCATTCACGCGCGCGGCCGTCTTGCGGTATTGCTTGAGCAGGCGGTCGTTGCGACTGCCAAAGAGCTTGGTGAGGAAGTTCGTAGCCATGCGTTTGCGGTTGCCTGAGACCTTTGTGCACTGGGCGTGTCAGGCGAGTGACCAGGATCCCAAATGGATGAAGATGAGACGGAAGCTGGGGGCAGACCAGCGAACTGCAAGCGGCCTGTCCGCTGCCTGCGGCTGTCTGCGGTTTGCCCCCGGCTCCCGTGGGGCAACTGCGCATTCTACCCAGCGCCCCAGGCGCGACGGAGATAATCCGGGCGTTTTTCCTGCCTAGCCGTGAACCATTCCAGACACCATCAGGCGCTGAGCTTGCAGCAGGCTGTACAAAGCGCTCCCACACTGGCTCGGCTCAGCCAGATCGCCGAGCAGTCTGGTGCCTGCCTGGCCGTGATTCAGCCTCTGCTGCCACCCGCGCTGCGCGGCGTGGTGCGCGCGGGTGCCCTGGAGCAGCTTTCTGGCAACTGGTGCCTGCTTGTTCCCCATGCCGCTGCGGCAGCCAAGTTGCGCCAGCTCACCCCCGCGCTGTTGCAGGTGCTGGCACGGCATGAATCAGGCGTCCAGTCCATCCGTATCAAGATCGTGCAGCCCGGCTAGGACCCCAGCAAAAAACCAGGCGAGCCAATCCCTGCTCATCAAACGTAGCTGCGTGACAGCGATTCGGCCACGCACACGGGCTTGTCGCTGCCTTCACGCTCCACCGTCACTTTCCAGGTGTTTTGCATGCCGCCTTCAATGGGTTCGGTCTTGAGCAGCTCAATGCGCGCGCGCAGGCGGCTGTTCACGGGCACAGGGGCCATGAAGCGCACTTTGTTCAAACCATAGTTGATGCCCATGCGCACGTCATCCACTTTGAGGCTGCGGGCGAAAAAACCCGCTAACAGCGACAACGTGAGGTAGCCGTGCGCAATGGTGGTGCCAAAGGGACCGGCCTTGGCACGCTCGGCATCCACATGAATCCACTGGTGGTCATCCGTGGCGTCGGCAAACTGGTCGATGTGCTTTTGGGTCACGGTGAACCAGTCGGTCACGGTCACTTCCTGGCCGACGCAAGCGGCCAGATCGGAGAGGGTGGCGAAGGTTTTCATGTGGCGCAATCTACCCGGCGCGCCTGCTGGCGGCTGTCAGGCGGGTGACTGCTGATCGAGCCACTGGCAAATGCCTTGCCACTGCGCCAGATCTCGCGCCACGCGGGCAGGGGTCATGTCAAACAACGTCAGCCCGCGCGCGGCCAGATGCAGATAGTTCTGCGTGGGGCGCAACATGCCCAGCACGGGTAACCCCAGGCCGCTGACGAACTGGCGCAACTGCTCGGCAGCAATGGTGCGTTCATCCACGCGCATGCCCACCAGGCCCACACCGCCGCCAGGGCGGGCCAAGCCGGCCATCTGGTTCAGAAATTCGCGCGTGGCATAAATGTCAAAGATGCTCGGCTGCAAGGGAACCAGCACTTTGTCGGCCAGGCGCATCACCTCGCGCAGCCGGGTGCCGCCCAGGCCCGCGGGCGTGTCCAACACCACGTGGGTGGTGCCCCTGGGCGGGCGCACGATGAAGTCGCGCTGCACGTCCCAGGTGGCAATAGGCGCCACACCCTCGGGGCGAAGGCTCAGCCACAGGCGGGAGGATTGCTGCTGGTCCACATCGCCCAGCATCACCGCGTGCCCCCGGCTGGCCCAATAGCCCGCCACATGGGTGGCCAGCGTGGATTTGCCCACGCCGCCTTTCGGGTTGGCAATCACGACGATTGGCATGCTGCTCTCCTCTGACCTTTTGTGTTCATCACAGGCACATTGTTACAGGCCGTCAGAGCGCGTGTCCCACGCCTTGCGGGACACATCCCAAAAAACATGAGTGAAAAATGCCGTTTGCGCTTATTCAGAAAAGGTTTTAAGCTATGAAAGTAGAAGCAAAACCTGACTGCCGCATGGCCAGGCTATGCGCCGCACCCGGCTGGGCGGCCTTGCCCTACCACGCCCGCGCCAGTTGCGCAAAGCCGGCGGGCGCCTGGCGTTCGTCATTGAAGCTGACGATGTCGTAGGCATCGGGCTGCGCCAGCAGGGCGCGCAGCAATTGGTTGTTGAGCGCGTGGCCGGAGCGAAAGGCGCTGTAGGCGGCCAGCAGCGGATAGCCAATGCAGTACAGATCGCCAATGGCATCCAGAATCTTGTGCTTGGCAAATTCCTCGTCGTAGCGCAGACCGTCGGCGTTGAGCACTTTCACGTCGTCCATGACGATGGCGTTGTCCAGCCCGCCGCCCAGCGCCAGGCCGTGCGAGCGCATGGCCTCCACGTCGCGGCTGAAGGCAAAGGTGCGCGCGCGGGCAATGTCGCGGCTGTAGCGGCCCGAGCCCATGTCAAAGTCCACGCGCTGGCCGGTGGCGTTGACGGCCGGGTGCTGAAAGTCGATCTCAAAGCTGAGGGTAAAGCCGTGGTGCGGCGCCAGCTGCGCCCACTTGAGCTGATCGCCCTCGCCTTCGCGCACTTGCACCGCGCGCTTGACCCGCAGAAAACGCTTGGGCGCGCCTTGCAGCGCAATGCCGGCGCTTTGCAGCAGGTAGACGAAGGACGAGGCCGAGCCGTCCAGAATGGGCACCTCTTCTGCCGTGATGTCCACGTACAGGTTGTCCAGCCCCAGGCCGGCGCAGGCGGACATGAGGTGCTCGATGGTGCGCACCTTGGCCTGCCCGTTGGTCAAGGTGGTGGCCAGGCGCGTGTCGCCCACGGCCTCGGCGCGCACGGGAATGTCCACCGGCTGGGGCAGGTCGATGCGGCGAAAGACGATGCCCGTGTCTGGCGGCGCGGGGCGCAGGGTCAGCTCCACCCGCTCGCCGCTGTGCAGCCCCACGCCGACGGCGCGGGTAAGCGATTTCAAGGTGCGTTGCGCAAGCATGGGGCGCATTGTAGGTTTGGGGCGCCGCCCTTGGCATGTGTGCAAGGTATCCGCACGGCACCCAGAAGTTTCAAAATGAAATGACCGCTTGCGCTTATCCATCAAGCGCAAGCAGCTATCAATTACAGAGCGAAATACCCACACCCTGCCGCAGCGAGGAGCGGCAGGGTGCGGGCGCCAAGCGACAGCGGGCCGGTGGATGCCGCGCAGCCCTTTCTTAGTCCGCCTGCTTGCGCAAGAAGGCGGGAATTTCAAAGTCGTCCATGCCGCCAGACGACAGCGCATCCACCTTGGCTGCGGCCTGGGTGCGGTTGGTGCGCCACACGCTGGGCACGGCCATGTTGCCGTAGTCGGGCTGCTGGGCCATGCCGCCGCCCACACCTGCGCCGCCTGCGGCCTGGCCCATGGTGGGCACGGCAAAGGGCATGTTGTCGGTGCCGGTGCGCAGGCCGCCTTGCACCACGGTAATGGGCTGGCGGCGTGCAGCGGCCTGGCGCGACAGGCCGGTGGCCACCACGGTGACGCGGATGTCGTCGCCCAGCGCATCGTCGTAGGCGGCGCCGAAGATGACGTGCGCGTCGGGCGAAGCGTAGGCACGGATGGTGTTCATGGCCTCGCGCGACTCGCTCAGCTTGAGCGAGCCTTTGGACGCGGTGACCAACACCAGCACGCCCTTGGCGCCGGAGAGGTCGATGCCTTCCAGCAGCGGGCAGGCAATGGCCTGCTCGGCGGCGATGCGGGCGCGGTCGGGGCCGCTGGCGGCAGCCGTGCCCATCATGGCTTTGCCGGGCTCGCCCATGACGGTGCGCACGTCCTCGAAGTCCACGTTCACCTGGCCGTACTCGTTGATGATTTCGGCAATGCCGCCGACGGCGTTTTTCAGCACGTCGTTGGCCTGGGCAAAGGCTTCTTCCTGGGTGATGTCATCGCCCAGCACCTCCAGCAGCTTCTCGTTGAGCACCACAACCAGCGAATCGACGTTGGCTTCCAGCTCGGTCAGGCCTGCTTCGGCGTTGGTCATGCGGCGGCCGCCCTCCCAGTCGAAGGGCTTGGTGACCACGGCCACGGTGAGGATGCCCATGTCCTTGGCGATGCGCGCGATCACGGGCGCTGCGCCCGTGCCGGTGCCGCCGCCCATGCCGGCGGTGATGAACAGCATGTGCGCGCCGCGAATGGCCTGGCGGATGTCGTCGGCGGCGGCTTCGGCAGCCTCGCGGCCTTTTTCAGGCTTGCTGCCCGCACCCAGGCCCGAGCCACCCAGCTGAATGCTGGCGCTGGCCAGCGTGCGGCTGAGCGCCTGCGCATCGGTGTTGGCGCAAATGAACTCCACGCCTTGCACGTGGCGGTTGATCATGTGGTCCACGGCATTGCTGCCGCCCCCGCCCACGCCAATGACTTTGATTTGCGTGCCGGAATTGAAGGCTTCGGTTTCGATCATTTCGATGCTCATGGTGCGCTCCTTGCTGCCTGTGGTTGCCCTGGGTTGAATGGGTGTGATGAAAAGAAAAAACGAAAAACGGTGAAAGAAAAAAAGCTCTGACATCGCCACGCCGGCGAGCCACGCGCCCGCGCAAGACTGCGCAGCAAGCCAAGCGAGAGCGCCGCAGCCCCGGTCATTAGCGCTGCTGACCTTTCCCTCTGGCAAAAAAGCGCGCAGCGCTGCCACCCAAGGCCGCGCAGCAGGCCAAGCGAATGGCTGCGGAGCAAGCCAAGCGAGAGCGCCGTGGCCGGGCATGCACCGGCCACTGGCGCTGTCCCCCCTTGGGGGGATGGCGCGCAGCGCCTCAGGGGGGTATCAAAAATTACCAACGATGAAATCCTTAAAACGGCTGAACGCGGTTTTCACGCCGCTGGTTTTTTGCGCCACCTTGAAGCCGCGCAGGCGCGCCAGGCGGGCTTCTTCCATCAGCCCCATCACGGTGGCCGCGCGCGGCTGGGCCACCATGTCAGACAGGGCGCGTGAATACTTGGGCACGCCGCGTCGCACGGGCTTGAGGAAGATGTCCTCGCCCAGCTCCACCATGCCCGGCATGACGGCGCTGCCACCCGTGAGCACCACGCCGGAAGACAGCACTTCCTCAAAGCCCGAGTCGCGGATGACCTGCTGCACCAGCGAAAAGATTTCTTCCACGCGCGGCTCGATCACGCCCGCCAGGGCCTGCTTGCTCAGCATGCGCGGCGTGCGGTCGCCCAAACCCGGCACTTCCACCTGGGTGTCGGCATCGGCCAGCAGCTGCTTGGCGCAGCCGTGGGCCACCTTGATGTCCTCCGCATCCATGGTGGGCGTGCGCAAGGCCATGGCAATGTCGCTGGTGATGAGATCGCCCGCGATGGGAATGACCGCCGTGTGCCGGATGGCGCCGCCGGCGAAGATGGCCACGTCGGTCGTGCCCGCGCCCACGTCCACGCAGGCCACGCCCAGGTCGCGCTCGTCGTCGGTCAGCACCGCCTGGGCCGATGCCAGCGGGTTGAGCATGAGCTGATCCACCTCCAGCCCGCAGCGGCGCACGCACTTGATGATGTTCTCGGCCGCGCTTTGCGCGCCGGTGACGATGTGCACCTTGGCCTCCAGGCGCATGCCGCTCATGCCAACGGGTTCGCGCACGTCCTGCCCGTCAATGACGAACTCCTGCGGCTCCACCAGCAAAAGGCGCTGGTCGCTGGAGATGTTGATGGCCTTGGCCGTTTCCACCACGCGGGCCACGTCGATGGGGGTGACTTCGCGGTCCTTGACGGCCACCATGCCGCTGGAGTTGATGCCCCGGATGTGGCTGCCGGTGATGCCGGTGTACACGCGCCCGATCTTGCAGTCGGCCATCAGCTCGGCCTCTTTCAGCGCCTGCTGGATGCTGGCCACGGTGGCGTCGATGTTGACCACCACGCCGCGCTTGAGGCCATTGCTGGGCGCCACGCCCAGGCCGGCGAGCTTGAGGTCGCCGCCGGGCAGGACTTCGCCCACCACCACCATGATCTTGGCGGTGCCGATGTCGAGCCCGACGATCAAATCCTTGTACTCTTTTGCCATCTGCTTGTTGTCCGTTGTTGCTTGCTTGCCGTCCCTTGCGCGCGTTCAGCGCCCCTGCTCGTCTGCCTGCGCGCGCACGGTGCTGACGCCGCGCAAGCGCAGCGCATAGCCGCCCACGTGGCGCAAATCCGCTGCCTCGATCGCGTCCACGCCGCGCTGGTGGCGCGCCGCCACCTCGCGCGCCGTGGCGGCAAACTGCGCCAGCCGCGCCGCCAGCTCAGACGGCGTGCCGTGGCCCAGCTCGATTTCGCCGCCGCCTTCCAGCTCGGCATGCCAGTGGCCGCGCGGCTCCAGGCGCAGCGCGGTCATGGGCAGGCCCAGCGGGCGCAGCGCGGGGCTGAGCTGGCGGTACATCTCCAGCACCTGCGGCGTCTGCCCGTCGGGGCCGCTGAGCCGAGGCACGCGGGCGCCGTCCAGGTCGTCGGCCTCGGCCTCGAACACCTCGCCAAAGCTGTTGACCAGGTGCGTATCGCCCTCGCCCCAGCGCGCCACGGGCACGTGTTCTTGCAGGTTCACATGCAGCGTGCCCGGAAACTCGCGCTGCACCACGGCCCGGCGCACCCAGGGCGCCGACTGAAACGCCTGCTGCGCGGCGTGCAAGTCCATGGTGAAAAAGTTGCCCGCCAGGCGCGGCATCACGGCCGCGCTCAGGCTGGCGGCGCTGTTGTGGCCGGTGTCGCCCGTGACGGTGATGTGCGAGATGGCAAACACCGGGTTGCGCAGCGCCCACCACAGCCCCAGGCCCAAAGCGGCCAGCACCAGGCCCGTGACGAGCAGCGAAGCCGTCGCGTTCATGAGCCTGACGTCAAAGGGGGTGGGCAGCACAGCGTTCATGCCGCTCCTTGCGCGCAGCGCGGATAGTCCAGCGTCGCACCGGCCAGCAGGTGCAGGCACAGGTCTTCATAGCTCAGCCCAGCGGCCTTGGCCGCCGTGGGCACCAGCGAATGGCTGGTCATGCCGGGCGAGGTGTTGATTTCCAGCAGATAAGGCTGGCGCGTGGCCGCGTCGATCATCACGTCCAGCCGGCCCCAGCCGCGGCAGCCCAGCACGCGGTAGGCTTTCAGCGCCAGCGCCTGGATGGCCGCCTCCTCGCCCGCGGGCAGATCGCAAGGCACGCGGTATTCGGTGTCGTCGGTGTAGTACTTGTGTTCGAAGTCGTAGTTGCCGTCCGGCGCCACGATGTGGATCACGGGCAGCGCATGCGCGCCCTCGCCCGCCCCCAGCACGGGGCAGGTTACTTCGTCGCCGGCAATGAACTGCTCGCACAGGATGTCGGCGTCCATCTGGGCCGCGGCGTCCAGCGCCGGCTGCATCTGCTCGGCGCGGGTGACCTTGGTCACACCCAGCGAAGAGCCTTCGCGCACGGGCTTGACGATCAGCGGCAGGCCCAGCGCCTGCACGATGCGCTGCACCTGCTGCGCGTCGTACTGGCCGCGGCGCAGCATCACGTAGCGTGGCGTGGGCAGCCCTTCGGCCTGCCACACGCGCTTGGTCATCACCTTGTCGATGGCGATGCTGGAAGCCATGACGCCCGCGCCGGTGTAGGGAATGCCCAACAGTTCCAGCGCGCCTTGCACCGTGCCGTCTTCGCCAAAGCGGCCATGCAGGGCAATGAAGCAGCGCGCAAAGCCCTCGCGCTTGAGCGCGTCCATGGGCTGGCTGGCCGGGTCGAAGGCGTGCGCGTCCACCCCGCGCGCGCGCAAGGCCGCCAACACGCCCTGGCCGGACATGAGCGATACCTCGCGCTCGGCGGACGTGCCTCCCATCAGCACGGCGACTTTTCCGAATTGACTGTTTTCTTGCGGCATGGTCTCGTGGTTCAGGCGCGATTATGCTCAGTTTTTTGTAGCAATTCAACGATTTTTGCGGGCATGCCCCCAATGGAGCCTGCGCCCATGCACATCAGCACGTCGCCAGCGCGGGCGTGGGCGGCCACGGCCTGTGGCAGCTCGGCCACGTCGGGCACGAACACCGGCTCCACCCGGCCCGCCACGCGCAGCGCGCGCGCCAGTGCCCGGCCGTCGGCGGCAACGATGGGCTCTTCGCCCGCCGCGTACACCTCGGTCAGCAGCACCTGGTCGGCGCTGCCGATGACGCGCACGAAGTCCTCGAAACAGTCGCGCGTGCGGGTGTAGCGGTGCGGCTGAAAGGCCAGCACCAGGCGCCGCCCCGGAAAGGCGCCGCGCGCCGCCGCCAAGGTGGCGGCCATTTCCACGGGGTGGTGGCCGTAGTCGTCGATCAGCGTGAAGGTGCCGCCGCCCTGGGCGGGCACTTCGCCATAGCGCTGAAAGCGCCGGCCCACCCCTTTGAAGTCGGCCAGGGCTTTTTGCACCGCCGCGTCGGGCACGTTCAGCTCCACGGCCACGGCCACGGCAGCCAGGGCGTTGAGCACGTTGTGCTCGCCCGCCAGGTTCAGCACCACGGGCAGATCGGGCAGCTGCACGCCGTTGCGCCGCTGCACGGTGAAGTGCATTTGCCCGTCCACCGCGCGCACGTTGACGGCGCGCACCTGCGCGTCCGGGCCAAAGCCGTAGGTGGTGACGGGGCAGGTGACTTCGCCCATGATCTCGCGCACCGCCTCGCTTTCCAGGCACAGGATGGCGGTGCCGTAAAACGGCATGCGGTGCAGAAAGTCCACGAAGGCTTTTTTCAGCCGCCCGAAGTCGTGGCCGTAGGTTTCCATGTGGTCGGCGTCGATGTTGGTGACGGCGGCCAGCACGGGCAGCAGGTTCAGAAAAGAGGCGTCGGACTCATCGGCCTCGACCACGATGTGCTCACCCTGCCCCAGGCGCGCGTTGGCGCCCGCGCTGTTCAGGCGCCCGCCGATGACAAAGGTGGGATCCAGCCCGGCTTCGGCCAGCACGCTGGCCACCAGGCTGGTGGTGGTGGTCTTGCCGTGCGTGCCGGCAATGGCGATGCCCTGCTTCAGGCGCATCAGCTCGGCCAGCATGATGGCGCGCGGCACGACGGGAATGCGTTTGTCGCGCGCGGCCAGCACCTCGGGGTTGTCGGCCTGCACGGCGGTGGACGTAACCACGGCGTCGGCCCCCTGCACGTGGGCGGCGGCGTGCCCCACATAGGTGCTGATGCCCAGGCTGGCCAGGCGGCGCAGCGTGGCGCTGTCGGCCAGGTCCGAGCCGCTGACGGCATAGCCCAGGTTGTGCAGCACCTCGGCAATGCCGCTCATGCCCGAGCCGCCGATGCCGACGAAGTGGATGTGCCGGATGGCGTGCTTCATGCCGTCAGCTCCTCGCAAGCGGCCACGATGTGCTCCGTGGCCTGGGTTTTCTCCATGTTTTTGGCCTTTTGCGCGCACTGGACAAGTGCCGAACGCTCTGTATTTTGTAGCAATTGAGCCAAACCTTGCGGTGTCAGCTCGTTTTGCGGCACCAGCCAGCCTGCGCCTTGTTCGGTGAGAAAGCGCGCGTTGGTGGTCTGGTGGTCGTCCACCGCGTGCGGAAAAGGCACGAACACCGCGGCAGCGCCCATGGCGGCGATTTCCGTCACCGTGGTGGCGCCTGCGCGGCAAATCACCACGTCCGCCTCGGCATAGGCGCGCGCCATGTCGTCGATGAAGGGCAACAGCTCGGCCTGCACCCCGGCGGCTTCGTAGTTGGCGCGCAGCGCGTCGATCTGCTTGGCCCCGCTTTGGTGGGTGACGATGGGGCGCTGGCCAGGCGGCATCAGCGCCAGCGCCTGCGGCACCACGTCGTTGAGCGCCTTGGCGCCCAGGCTGCCGCCCACCACCAGCAGCTTCAGCGGCCCGGTGCGGCCCGCAAAACGCTCGGCTGGCGCGGGGTATTGCGTGAACGCCTCGCGCAGCGGGTTGCCCACCCACTGCACGCGGCGCGCCTTGGGCAGCACGCCCGGAAAGGCGGTGAACACGCGGTCGGCCACCCCGGCCAGCACCTTGTTGGCCATGCCGGGCACGGAGTTTTGCTCGTGCAGCACCAGGGGCTTGCCGCAAGCCACGCCCATCAGGCCGCCGGGGAAGGTGATGTAGCCGCCCAGGCCAATCAGCACGTCGGGCTTGACGCGGCGCACCACACCCAGGCTTTGCGCAAAGGCGCGCAGCAGCTTCAGCGGCAGCAGCGCCAGCGTCATCACGCCCTTGCCGCGCACGCCGCCAAAGTCAATGGCCTCAAAGGCAAAGCCGCGCGGGGGCACGAGCTTTTCTTCCATGCTGCCGGGCGCGCCCAGCCAGTGCACGCGCCAGCCGCGCGCGCGCAAGGCATCGGCCACGGCCAGGCCCGGAAAGATGTGTCCGCCCGTGCCCCCGGCCATGACCAGGGCGCATTTCTGGCGTGTGCGGGTGTCGCTCATGCGCGGCCTCCGTGCATGAGCCGCCGGTTCTCCACATCCACCCGCAGCACGATGGCGATGGCCACCATGTTGGCCATGATGGCCGAGCCGCCGTAACTCATGAACGGCAGCGTCAGCCCCTTGGTGGGCAGCGCCCCCAGGTTCACGCCAATGTTGATGAAAGCCTGAAAGCCCAGCCACAGGCCCACGCCCTGCGCCACCAGGCCAGAGAACACGCGGTCCAGCGCAATGGCCTGGCGGCCAATGACCATGATGCGGCGCGTGAGCCACAGGAACATGAAGATCACGCACACCAGGCCGATCAGGCCGAACTCCTCGCCAATCACGGCCAGCAGAAAGTCGGTGTGCGCCTCGGGCAGCCAGTGCAGCTTTTCGATGCTGCCGCCCAGGCCCACGCCAAACACCTCGCCCCGGCCAATGGCAATGAGCGAGTGCGACAGCTGGTAGCCCTTGCCCAGCGCGTGCTCTTCGCTCCAAGGGTCCAGATAGGCAAAGATGCGCTCGCGCCGCCAGGGCGAGGCCCAGATCATCAGCGCGAAGGCCACCACCAGCACCGCCGCCATCAGAAAGAACATGCGCGCGTTCACGCCGCCCAGAAACAAGATGCCCATGGCGATGACGGCGATCACCAAAAACGCCCCCATGTCCGGCTGCGCCAGCAGCAGCATGCCCACCACCCCCACGGCCCCCGCCATGGGCAGCACGGCGCGGAAAAAGCGCTCTTTCACCTCCATCTTGCGCACCATGTAGCCCGCTGCGTACAGCAGCACGGCAATCTTGGCCAGCTCTGAGGGCTGAAAGCGCAGCGGCCCAAAGCCAATCCAGCGGCGCGCACCGTTGACCACGATGCCCACGTGCGGGATCAGCACCGCGATGAGCAGCACCAGCGTGCCCACGAACAGCCAGGGCGCCATCTTTTCCCACCAGTCCATGCGCACCTGAAAAGCCACCAGCGCCGCCAGCAGCGACAGCACGATCCAGACGCCGTGGCGCACGGCAAAGTAGCTGGGCGAGTAGTTGGCAAAGCGCGGATTGTCGGGCAGCGCGATGCTGGCCGAATACACCATCACCAGCCCCCAGGCCAGCAGCGCCACGCACACCCAGATGAGCGACTGGTCAAAGCCCAGCACATGCGTGGGCGTGCTGGCCGTGCGCGCGTATTCCATGCCGCCAATGCGCACCGGCAAATCGTCCACCGGCGGGCGGCCGCGCGTTTTGCCGCGCAGCCGGCTGGGCTTCTTGCCCGGCAGGGCCTTGGCCGCAGCGCCGCTCATGCCAGCACCTCCAGTTCCGTGCCGGCCTGGCGGGCCTGCTCTTGCACCGCGTCGCGAAACACCTGCGCGCGGTGCGCGTAGTCGCGGAACATGTCCAGGCTGGCGCAGGCGGGCGACAGCAGCACCGCATCGCCCGGCTGCGCCTGCTGGCGCGCCAGGGCCACGGCGTCGGGCAGGCTGTCGGCCTGAAGCTGCGGCACGCCCGTGTCTGCCAGCGCCTGGCCAATGGCCGGGCCGTCGCGGCCCAGCAGCACCACTGCGCGCGCAAAGCGCGCCACGGGCTCGGCCAGCGGGGCAAAGTCCTGTCCCTTGCCATCGCCGCCCAGCAGCACCACCAGCTTGCGCTCGGCCCCCAAGCCTTGCAGCGCGGCCACGGTGGCGCCCACGTTGGTGCCCTTGCTGTCGTCGAAATACTCCACATCGGCCAGCAGGCCGATGGATTCCACCCGGTGCGGCTCGCCCCGGTATTCGCGCAGGCCGTAAAGCATGGGCGCCAGCGGGCAGCCTGCGCTGGCGGCCAGGGCCAGCGCGGCCAGGGCGTTGACGGCGTTGTGCCGCCCGCGAATGCGCAGCGCGTCGGCAGGCATCAGGCGCTGGATGTACAGCTCCTCCTGCGCATGCTGGCGGCGGCGCTGGGTTTCATCGGCCTCCATCGCACGCACCAGCCAGGCCATGCCGCCCACCACCTCGATGCCGAAGTCACCTGGCGCGGCGGGCATGTCGGCGCCAAAGGTCAGCACCGGGCGCGCCACGGGCTTGCTGCCCTTGGCCGCCTTGGCCGGCGGCGGCGGGCGCATGGCCATCACCGCCGCATCGTCGCGGTTGAGCACCATCACGCCCTGCGGGCCAAACACGCGCGCCTTGGCTGCCGCATAGGCGGGCATGCCACCATGCCAGTCCAGATGGTCTTGCGTGATGTTGAGCACGGTCGCGGCGGTGGGGGCAAAGGCATCGCCCTCGCCCAGCCCGTCCAGCTGAAAGCTCGACAGCTCCAGCACCCAGGCCTGAGGCAGCGCCTGTGCATCCAGCCGCTCGGCCAGCGTGTCCAGCAGCGTGGGGCCAATGTTGCCCGCCACCGCCACGCTCAGGCCCGCGCGCTCTACCAGCTGGCCGGTGAGCGCGGTCACGGTGGTTTTGCCGTTGGTGCCCGTGATGGCCAGCAGCGCCGGGCTGTAGCCGCTTTCTTGCTTCAAATGTTCAAGCGCCTGGGCAAACAGGCCCAGCTCGCCGCTGACCACCAGGCCGCGCGCCTGCGCCGCCTGCACCACCGGGGCAATGCTGGCGGGCGCCAGGCCAGGGCTGCGGTACACGGCGCGCACCGAGGCGTCGTCCAGCAAGGCCGCGTCCAGCGGCCCGGCCACAAAGCGCGCCTGCGGCACCTGATCGCGCAGCGCTTGCAGCTGCGGCGGCGCCTGGCGCGTGTCGGCCACCGTCACCTGGGCGCCGGCGCGCGCGCACCAGCGCGCCATGGCCAGGCCCGACTGGCCCAGCCCCAGCACCAGCACGTGCGACGTGTGCAAATGACCCGGCATGCTCATGCCTTGCCTCCCTTCAAGCGCCTGGCGCAGCCCAGGCCATGCAGCAGGCCCAAGCCCAACACGCCTATGGCCGCACCTGATTCAGAAGGTCGCGAACCAGACCATGCCAGGGCACCCGTGCCCGGATCGGCGCCGGGCACCAGGCGCGCCCCCCCTCCCGCAGCGGCGAAGCGGCGAAGAGAGAGGGGGGAAGGCGCGAAGCGACTCAGGGGGGTGCCCATGTTCCGTTTACCTCAGTTTGAGAGACGCCAGGCCCACCAGGCACAGCAGCATGGTGATGATCCAAAAGCGCACGACGACCTGCGTCTCGGCCCAGCCGCTTTTCTCGAAGTGGTGGTGCAGCGGCGCCATCTTCAGCAAGCGCCGGCCTTCACCGTAGCGGCGCTTGGTGTACTTGAACCACAGCACCTGCGCCATGACCGACAGCGCCTCGGCCACGAAGATGCCGCCCATGATGGCCAGCACGATCTCCTGCCGCACGATGACGGCAATGGTGCCCAAGGCGCCGCCCAGCGCCAGCGCGCCCACGTCGCCCATGAACACCTGCGCCGGGTGGGCGTTGAACCACAAAAAGGCCAGCCCCGCGCCCGCCATGGCGGCGCAGAAGATGAGCAGCTCGCCCGTGCCCGGGATGTGCGGGAACAGCAGGTATTTGGAATACACCGCGCTGCCCGTGACGTAGGCAAACACGCCCAGGGCCGAGCCGACCATGATGACGGGCATGATGGCCAGCCCGTCCAGCCCGTCGGTCAGGTTCACGGCGTTGCTGGCGCCCACGATGACCAGGTAGCTCAGGATCACGAAGCCCAGCACGCCCAGGGGGTAGGCCACTTCCTTGAAAAAAGGCACCATCAGCCCGGCAGCGGGCGGCAGGTCAATGGAAAAGCCCGAGGACACCCAGGTCACGAACAGCTCCCACACGCGGGCGTTGGAGCTTTCGGAAATGCTGAACAGCAAGAAGACGGCGGCAAACAGGCCAATGACGGACTGCCAGAAGTATTTTTCGCGCGAGCGCATGCCCTCCGGGTCTTTGTTGACCACTTTGCGCCAGTCGTCCACCCAGCCGATGGCGCCAAAGCCGAAGGTGACCAGCAGCACGATCCAGACAAAGCGGTTGCTCCAGTCAAACCACAGCAAGGTGGCGATGGCGATGGACAGCAGCACCAGCACGCCGCCCATGGTGGGCGTGCCGCTTTTGGACAGGTGCGTTTCCATGGCGTAGCCGCGCACGGGCTGGCCGATCTTCAGCTCGGTCAGCTTGCGGATCACCCACGGCCCTGCGGCCACGCCGATGACCAGCGCCGTCATCGCCGCCATGACGGCGCGGAAGGTGATGTACTGGAACACGCGGAAAAAGCCGAAGTCCGGCGACAGCGTTTGCAGCCAGGCAGCCAGGTGAATCAGCATGCGGCCTCCTGCGCGGGGGTGGGCGCGGCCTTGCCGGCAGCGGCGGCCAGCGCCTGCGTGACGCGCTCCATGCGCATGAAGCGCGAGCCTTTGACGGCCACCGCCGCCACGGCGGGCATGGCGGGTGTGGCCTGGGCCATGTGGGTGCGCACGGCGTCGATGAGAGCGTCCATGGTGTCAAAGTGCAGGCCACCGCCAAAGGCCATGGCCGTGTGAATGGCCAGCGGGCCGTGGGCCAGCAGCCGGTCAATGCCGCGCTGGCGCGCATAGGCGCCCACTTCGGCGTGGAAAGCCGGGCCTTGCTCGCCCACCTCGCCCATGTCGCCCAGCACCAGCAGGCGCGGGCCGGGCAGCTCGGCCAGCACGTCGATGAGGGCGCGCACCGAGTCGGGGTTGGCGTTGTAGGTGTCGTCAATCAGCGTGACCGCGCGGCCCCGGTAGCGCAGCAGCTGGGTGCGCGAGCGGCCTTGCACGGGGGCAAAGGCCGACAGCCCTTGCGCCAGCGCAGCGGCGGGCGCGCCAGCGGCCACGGCGCAGGCCAGCGCGGCCAGGGCGTTGCGCAGGTTGTGGCGGCCTGCCACGTGCAAGTCGAACACGATCTCACCCACCGGGGTGGCGGCGCGGGCGTGCCAGTGCTCGCCCTGCCAGTCAGCAGCCAGCAGGCGCACCGGCGCTTGCTCTCCAAACAATAGCTGCTCGCACGCACCAGACAAGCGCGACCACAGGTTTTCATACACATCGCCAGCGGGAAACACCGCCTTGCCCCCTGCCGGCAGGCTGGCCAGCACGGCGCCGTTTTCGCGCGCCACGGCTTCTACCGAGTCCATGAACTCCAGGTGCTCGCGCTGCGCGTTGTTCACCAGCGCCACGGTGGGCTGGGCGATGCGCGCCAGCTGCGCGATTTCGCCCGGGTGGTTCATGCCCAGCTCCACCACGGCCACGCGGTGCGCATCGCGCAGGCGCAGCAGGGTCAGGGGCAGGCCGATGTCGTTGTTGAAGTTGCCCTCGGTGGCCAGGGCCGCATCGCCCTGCCAGGCGCGCAAGATGGCGGCGATCATCTGCGTGACCGTGGTCTTGCCATTGCTGCCGGTCACGGCAATCAGGGGGCCGTCAAAACGCTGGCGCCACTGGCGCGCCAGCTCGCCCAGCGCGGTGCGCGGCTCATGCACCAGCAGGCCGGGCAGGCCGCTGGCGGCCAGCCGGGGCGCGGCGGCGGCATCGCACAACGCGGCGGCAGCGCCTGCGGCGGCGGCTTGCGGCAAAAAGTCGGCAGCGTCAAAACGCTCGCCCTTGAGGGCGACGAACAAATCCCCCGGCTGCACGCTGCGGGTGTCGGTGTGCACGCGCGCCAGCACGGTGGCGCCGTCGCCCACTTGCTGCGCGTGCCAGGGAGCGCCCGACAGCCATGCGGCCGCTTGCGCCAGGGTCAGGTTCATGGGGTTGGCGGCGCTCATGCCGTGCCCTCCGGTGTGGTGATGCGCGCTGCCAGCGCCGCGCGGGCCTGGGCCTGGTCGGAAAACGGCAAGCGCTGGCCGCGCACTTCCTGGTAGTCCTCGTGGCCCTTGCCTGCGATCAGCACCACGTCGGGCGCGGCGGCTTCGCGCAGGGCGCGGGCAATGGCGTGCGTGCGCTCGGGCGCCACATGGGCGCTGCCCGGCTGGCGCAGGCCGCGCAGCATGGCGTCGATGATGGCCTGCGGCGATTCGTCGCGCGGGTTGTCGCTGGTGATCCACAGCTGGTCGGCCCCGGCTTCGGCGGCAGCGGCCATCAGCGGGCGCTTGCTGGCGTCGCGGTTGCCGCCGCAGCCAAACACGGCGTGCAAACGCCCACCGCGCTGCGCGGCCAAGGGGCGCAGCGCGGCCAGGGCCTTGGCCAGCGCGTCGGGTGTGTGGGCATAGTCCACCACGGCCAGCGGGGCGCCCGGGGCCTCGATGCGTTCCATGCGCCCAGGCACGGGCGGCAGCTGGCCGCAGGCGGCCACGGCATCGGCCAGGGGCACGCCCAGCGCGCGCAACGCGCCCAGCACGCACATGACGTTGGCGGCGTTGTATTCGCCAATCAGTGGCGTGCGCAGGGGCAGACCATCCAGGCCGTTCTCATGTACTTGCCAGTGCAGGCCGTGCGCATCCAGCCCCAGGCCGCTGGCCGCCAGCCGCGCGCCGGGCTGGTGCAGCGAGACGGTCCACACGTTTAGCCCGCGCGCCTGCGCCTGACGGGCCAGGGCCGGGCCTTGCGCATCGTCTAAGTTGACCACGGCCGCTTGCAGCCCAGGCCAGTCAAACAGTGCCGCCTTGGCGGCCCAGTAATCGGCCATGCTGCCGTGGTAGTCCAGATGGTCTTGCGTGAAGTTGGTGAACACGGCCACGCGGATATGCAGGCCGGCCAGCCGGTGCTCGGCAATGCCGATGGACGAGGCTTCGATGGCGCAGCTTTGCACCCCTGCCTGCACAAAATCGCGCAGGCGCTGCTGCAACAGCACCGGGTCGGGCGTGGTCATGCCCGTGGGCTGCACAGCCGGCGCCACGCCCACACCCAAAGTGCCCACCAGCGCGCACGGGGCCAGTGCGGGCAGCTTCATTTGTGATAGCACCGAAGACAACCACCAGGCGCAGGAGGTTTTGCCGTTGGTGCCGGTAAAGGCCACCACGGACAGCGCGCGCGAAGGGTCGCCGTAATAGGCGCTGGCAATGCGGGCGGTATCGGCCTTCAAGCCCGGGTAGGCGGCAATGGCCGCATCGTCAAAGCCAAAGGCCTGCACGCCCGCCTGCTCCACCAGGCAGGCGCTGGCGCCCTGGGCCAGTGCCGCGGCCACAAAGCGCCGCCCGTCCGTGGCCGCACCCGGCCAGGCAATGAAGCCATCGCCCGCGCGCACCTGCCGGCTGTCGGCATGCAAAACCCCGCGCACCCGCGCGCGCAGCCACTGCGCGGCTTGTTCGGGCGTGTGCAAAACGGTCAGCGCCATGCCAGCACCTCCGCCCCTAGCGTTTGATAATGAAAAAGGCCTTTTGCGCACGTCAGACGCGTGGCTATAGCTATTATTTTTAAAGCAAAAAGAACTGACCGGCCTCGTTGCGGTGGCAGGCCAGCGTGCCGGCCCGGGCCATCGCTGCGCCCGGCCCAGGGTGCCCTCACCCCCACCCTCTCCCAGAGGGAGAGGGAGCCCAAGGGCCGCGCAGCTGGCCCATCAAAGGCCGCGCAGCAGGCCAAAGCCCAGGGCACCCGTGCCCGGACCTGCGCCGGGCACTGGGTGCGTCCCCCCTCCCGCAGCGGCGAAGCCGCGAAGAGAGAGGGGGGAAGGCGCCGAAGGCGACTCAGGGGGGAGCGCCTCATACCGGCTCCTCCACCGGCTGGGCCACGATCTCGGGCTTGACCGCCATGTCCGGCTGCACGCCCATGATGCGCAGGGTCTGCTGCACCACTTCGCTGAACACGGGCGCGGCCACGGCGCCGCCGTAGTACACGCCGTTGCTGGGCTCGTCCACCATCACGGCCACGATGACGCGCGGCTTGTCGATAGGCGCCATGCCCGCAAACCAGGCGCGGTATTTGTTGGTGGCGTAGCCCTTGCCCTGCTGCTTGCGCGCGGTGCCCGACTTGCCGCCCACCGAGTAGCCCACGGTTTGCGCGCGCTGGCCCGTGCCGCCAGGGCCGGCGGCCATCTCCAGCATCTTGCGCACGGCGCGGGCATTGGCTTCGGAAAACACGCGCACGCCTTGCACGGGCGCGCCTTCGGGCGCCTTGCGCAAGGTGGCGGGAATGATCTGGCCGTCGTGCGAAAACGCGGTGTACGAGTGCGCCATCTGAAACAGCGAGGCCGACAGGCCGTAGCCGTAAGACATGGTGGCCTGCTCCACGGGGCGCCAGCTCTTCCAGGGGCGCAGGCGGCCGGCAGCGGCGCCGGGGAAGGTGAGCTCAGGCTTGCGCCCATAGCCCAGCGCGGTGTAGGTGTCCCACATCTGCTGGGCCGTCAGGCGCTGGGCGATCTTGAGCGAGCCGACGTTGCTGGACTTTTGCACCACGCCTTCGACGGTGAGCGCGCCATGGTTGCGCGTGTCGCGGATGGTGAACTTGTCCAGCTTGTACGTGCCGGGCGCGGTGGGAATGATGGTCTGCGGCGTGACCTTGCCAGCCTCCAGCGCCATGGCCACGGTAATGGGTTTCATGACGGAGCCCGGCTCGAAGGTGTCGGTGACGGCGATGTTGCGCAGCTGCGCGCCGGTCAGGTTGCGCCGGTTGTCGGGGGCGTAGCTGGGGTAGTTGGCCAGGGCCAGCACTTCGCCGGTCTGCGCGTCCAGCACCACCACGCTGCCGGACTTGGCCTTGTGCGCCAGCACGGCGTCGCGCAGCTTCTGGTAGGCAAAGAACTGCACCTTGGAGTCGATGGACAGCTGCACGTCCTGCCCGTCCACGGGCGGCACGGCTTCGCCCACGGCCTCGACCACGCGGCCCAGCCGGTCTTTGATGACGCGGCGCGAGCCGGGCTTGCCGGCCAGCTCTTTTTCAAACGCCAGCTCGGCGCCTTCCTGGCCCTTGTTTTCCACGTTGGCAAAACCCACCACGTGCGCGGCGGCCTCGCCTTCGGGGTATTTGCGCTTGTATTCCTTGCGCTGGTAAATGCCGGCCATCTTCAGCTCGGCGATTTGCTGGGCGGTGTCCTCGTCCACCTGGCGCTTGAGCCAGACAAAGGTCTTGTCCTCGTCGCTCAGGCGCTTGTTCAGCTCGGCCAGGGGCATGTCCAGCAGGCGCGCGAGCTGGCGCAGCTTGGCCGGATCGCGGTCCACGTCTTCGGGAATGGCCCAGATGCTGGGCGCCACCACGCTGGAAGCCAGCAGCAGGCCGTTGCGGTCAAAGATGCGGCCCCGGCTGGCGGGCAGCTCCAGCGTGCGGGCAAAGCGCACCTCGCCCTGGCGCTGGAAAAAGGCGTTGCCAAACACCTGCACGTAAGCCGCGCGCGCGATCAGGCCAATGAAGGCCAGCGCCAGCGCGGCCACGATGAATTTGCTGCGCCATACCGGCGTGCGCGAGGCCAGCAGCGGGCTGGATGTGTAGCGCAGCTCCCTCATGGCGCCTGCTCCTCATCCGCAGCGGCGCTGGCCTGCGGCGCGCTGGCAGCGGGCACGGCGGCGGCAGAGGTCACGTATTCGGTAATGGCCGGGGTGATGGTGCGCATGCCCAGCTTGTCCTTGGCCAGCGTTTCCACCCGCAGCGACGTGGCGGCGGCGCGCTTTTCCACCTCCAGGCGGCCGCGCTCGGTGTCCAGGCGGCGGGCCTCGGCCACCGCGCGGTCCAGCTCGGTGAACAGGCGACGCGAGTCGTATTGCACGCGCACCAGGTACAGCGCCGACACCATGACGGCGGCCAGCAGCACGATGGACAGGCGCAGCATCAGACGCGCCCTCCGTGTGCCGCAGCGGGCAGCGGCGCATCCGTGCGCTCGGCCACGCGCATCACGGCGCTGCGCGCACGCGGGTTGACCGCCACCTCGGCATCGCTGGCGCGCACGCGGCCCAGCCCGCGCAGCGGCGGCGGCGGCGGCTCGGCAAAAGGCGCGCGCCGGTCCACCTGCGCCTTGGCATGGCGGGCAATGAACTGCTTGACGATGCGGTCTTCCAGCGAGTGGAAGCTGATCACCACGAGCCGGCCTCCGGGTTGCAGCACATGCAAACTGGCGCTCAGCGCCTGCTCAAGCTCTTGAAGCTCTGCGTTGACGAAAATCCGGATCGCCTGAAATGTGCGCGTTGCAGGGTTCTGGCCCGGCTCGCGGGTTTTGACCGCGCCGGCCACAAGGCTGGCCAGCTCCAGGGTGCTGGTGAGGGGGCCGCGCTCCTGCCGGCGCGCGACAATTGCCTTTGCAACAGAGCCAGCAAACCGCTCTTCGCCGTAGTCACGAATCACCTCCGCTATCTGCCGTTCGGACGCGACGGCCAGCCACTGAGCCGCGCTCTGGCCGCGCGTGGAATCCATGCGCATGTCCAACGGCCCGTCGGCACGAAAAGAAAAACCCCGCTCGGGGTTGTCGATCTGTGGCGAGCTGATGCCCAAATCCATCAGCACCCCGGCCACGCTGCGCGGCGGCAGCTCGCCCAGCGCGGCAAAGCCCTGGTGGCGAATGGCAAAGCGCGCATCGGCAATGCGCGCGGCCTCGGCCAGCGCCTCGGGGTCTTTGTCGTAAGCCAGCAGCCGCCCTGCGGGTGCCAGCCGTTGCAGCAGCAGGCGCGCGTGCCCGCCCCGGCCAAACGTGGCGTCCACGTACTGGCCCTGGGGGTCTGTGACCAAGGCTTCGATCGCCTCGTTCAACAAGACCGTGGTGTGCGTCCATGCCGTCACCCGCGCCGCCTTCAGAAAGCAAAGTTCTCGAACGCCTCGGGCATGCCTTGCTGCATGGCCTCGGCCTCCTTGGCCTCATAGGTGGCCTTGTCCCACAGCTCGAAGTGCTGGCCCATGCCCAGCAGCATCACCTCGCGCGTCAGGCCCGCGGCCTGGCGCAGCTCGGGCGACACCAGCACCCGGCCCGTGCCGTCCATGTCCACATCCTGCGCGTTGCCCAAAAAAATGCGCTTCCACCACTGCGCGGACATGGGCAGCTGGGCGATGCGGGCGCGAAAGGCCTCCCACTCGGGGCGCGGAAAGACCATCAGGCAGCCGTCGGGGTGTTTGGTGATGGTGAGCTGGCCTGCGGCCGTGGCGGTCAGGACGTCACGATGCCGGGTCGGCACGGACAGCCTCCCCTTCGCATCCAGACTCAACGATGACGCCCCTTGAAACACGCGGAAATTCCCTGATGACCGTGCCTGAAATCGTCTTGAAATGGCACCAAATCCCACTTCATGGCACTTTTTTGCACTGTATCAGGAAAAGCCCGGCTCCCAAGGGCGGGCATACAAACTTTTTCAATGAAATCAAGCATTTAGCCTCAAAACACTCAGGCGAAAAAAGCTTTTTTCTTTGAAAAACGAGCACTTAGCGCAGCATTTGAAAGTAAGCCTCATGGGCGCACCCGGTGCGCCATGCGGCGAGCTGGTGCGCGCCGCTGGCGCGCATGCGCACGCAAACGCCAGGGGCCGCTGTGCGTGAGCGGCCGGCCCATGGCTTCAAAAAAGGCAAGCAGCGTGACCAGCGCGTTCAGGCTGGCCAGCCCAAGCGAATGGCGGCGGCTTCGCAAGCCGGCCAGGGTGGCGGTGATGCGCGCTGGCAGGCCCAGCGCGAGGCAAAAGCCAGCCTCAAAGCAGGCTGCGCTTCAGGCGGCGGACAGCGGCGGCGCGCTGGGCATTAACCAGGGCTGCGTGGCGGCCCTGGCAAGCGTAGGCGAGGAGGCTTGAGCGCGGCCTCAGGCGGGCAAGAAGCCTTCCACCGACAGGTAGCGCTCGCCCGTGTCGTAGTTAAAGCCCAGCACGCGGCTGCCGGCGGGCAGCTCGGGCAGTTTTTGCGCAATGGCCGCCAGCGTGGCGCCGCTGCTGATGCCGACCAGCATGCCTTCTTCGCTGGCGCTGCGGCGGGCGTATTCGCGTGCGGCTTCGGCTTCGACCTGGATCACGCCGTCAAGCAAGGCGGTGTCCAGGTTCTTGGGCACAAAGCCCGCCCCAATGCCCTGGATGGGGTGGGGCGCCGGCGCGCCGCCGCTGATGACGGGCGATTGCGTGGGCTCTACGGCAAACACTTTCAGCTGCGGCCACTGCTTTTTCAGCACGCGGGCCACGCCCGTGAGGTGCCCGCCGGTGCCCACGCCGGTGATGAGCGCGTCCAGCCCTTCGGGAAAGTCGGCCAGGATTTCCTGCGCCGTGGTGCGCTCGTGCACGGCGGGGTTGGCCGCGTTGTCAAACTGCTGCGGCATCCATGCGCCGGGGGTCTGGGCCACCAGCTCTTCGGCGCGGGCGATGGCGCCTTTCATGCCTTTTTCGCGCGGGGTCAAATCGAACGTGGCGCCATAGGCCAGCATCAGGCGGCGGCGCTCCAGGCTCATGCTTTCGGGCATCACCAGGATCAGCTTGTAGCCCTTGACGGCGGCCACCATGGCCAGGCCCACGCCGGTGTTGCCGCTGGTGGGCTCGACGATGGTGCCGCCGGGCTTGAGCTGGCCGCTTTTTTCGGCATCTTCGATCATGGCCAGGGCAATGCGGTCTTTGATGGAGCCGCCGGGGTTGGCGCGCTCGGCCTTGACCCAGACCTGGGCGCTGGGGCCGAACAGGCGGTTGATGCGCACGTGCGGGGTGCGGCCAATGGTGTGCAGGATGTTGTCGGCTTTCATGGGCGGTGCTCTCCAAAAAGAGGGTGACAGGGATGACAAGGGTGAAGGCGGCCATTCTGGCGCAGCCTTTCTATGGGCTCAGGCATATGGGTATGTATGCCGGTATATTGGCAGGCGCACTGCCACTGAAAGTGTTTTCCCATGAACGTGCTGAACTTCAACACCATCGCCCTGTCGGTCTGCTGCTTCTTGCTGATTGGCGGCTATGCCACCAACCAGCACAAGGCGGGTGTGGCGCTCATGTTCGTGGGCGTTCTGGGCCTGCTGGCGGTGATTGGTGTGAACATCTACTTCACCTTGCATGGGCTGCCGTTGCGGCCATAATCGCCCCCCGTGAAGCACGCCAGACCGCCGCTGGTGCAAGCGCCGAAAGGCCGCACTGGAGGAACGTCCGGACTGCACAGGGCAGCGCAGGAGCTAACGGCTCTCCACCGCGAGGTGAGGATCAGAGCAACAGAGACGAGTCGCACGGGGCCACTCCGTGCGGGTGAAACGGGCAATCTCTGCGCGCAGCAACACCAAGTAGGCACACGTTGAGGCGGCCCGCTGAGTGTGCGGGTAGGTGGCACCGAGCCGCTCGGGTGACCGGCGGCCCAGATTGATGGCGGTCACGTCGCGGGCAACCGCGATGCACAGAATCCGGCGTACCGGCGCGCTTCACCCTTTTCCCCTGACCCACATTGCCGTGGCAAAACTCACGCACACGATTGCTATCATTAAAATAGCTTGAAACCCTTATGTATTGCGCGCAAATGGCCATTTTCTCTGTTGAGCCAAAGCGTGGACATCCCGCCGTGCGCGGCGCGCACAGCTAACATGCCAGGCCCATGCGCGCCCAGCCGTCCCCTGCCCTGCCCCGTCCGCCCGAGCTGGCGCCTGCCAGCGCCCAGCCCCTTGAGGCGGGCATTCACTTGCTAGATATCGAGGCCGCCATCAACCACTGGCGCAGCCGCCAACCCGTGGATGCGGGGGCCGTGCTGGCGCCCGAGGTTGCGGCACTGGCCGAGGTGTATGCGCAGATGGTGTTCTGGCGCCAACACGAAGCCGATCCGCACCGCATGCCAGCTGCCGCGCGCGCAGCCTGGCTGGCCTGGTACGCCACCACGCCCGATGCGCCGTGCATTGCCATTTGCTCCACCAGCCAGGGCGATGCCGTGTGCAAAGGCTGCGGCCGCACCGAGAGCGAAGTGCAGCACTGGCCCGCCATGAGCCCCTGGGCCAAGCGCGCGGTGTGGCGCCGCATCACGCAGGAAGGCACGGCCTGGCGCTTTGGCCGCTACGCTGAGCGCGCACGCGAGCAGGCCACGGGCCCCACACCGCCCCTGGCGCCCCCAAACACGCGGCAGGCGCTACATATTCAGGAGTAAGGATGCCCGTTGAATAAGCGCAAACGGCCTGTTTTCCCCTCAACCTCCTGGCCACCCCGCTTGCCTTGCCATGCGGGCAATGGTTTAATCGCCCGCGCTGAAGGGGAGTAGCTCCCTGCCGCCCTTTTCGGAAATGGGAAAGGGCGGCTTTCGTTTCAGGTCGTCAATACGAAGCGCCTGCCGGCTTGCCGCCGGCTTGTTCGCTTCCGGCCTGGCGGGCAGGCGTTCCCAAAGCGGACGCTTGCCGGGCAAGACCTTCGCTCCTGTTCTGCCCAAGGCTGTGGCGTGGGCGGTGCAAGCGAAGGGACTGCGCGCGCAGATCTGTCTGCGGTCTGTCGTGCCTGGGTGTCCGCTTTACCGCTGCGCCACTGCCAGGGCGGTTTTTCACGCTGCAAGCCGTACAACCCACAATCTGCGTTTTCTGGAGCCTTTTCCATGGAATTTCTCTCCCCCGCCTGGTGGTCTGCCCTGATGGCCATCATCCTGATCGACTTGGTGCTGGCTGGCGACAACGCCATCGTCATTGCCCTGGCCGCGCGCAACCTGCCCAAGCACTTGCAGAAAAAAGCCATCATCTGGGGCACGGTAGGCGCCATCGCCGTGCGCACGCTGATGACGCTGATCGTGGTCTGGCTGCTGAAGATTCCCGGCCTGATGCTGGTGGGTGGCCTGGGACTGCTGTGGATCGCCTACAAGCTCATTGCCGACCAAGGCGGCGAGGAAGAAGAGCATGGCCCGGCGGCCAGCACCTTCTGGGGCGCCATGAAGACCATCATCGTGGCCGACGCGCTGATGGGCATCGACAACGTGCTGGGCGTGGCCGGGGCCGCGCATGGCTCGATGGATCTGGTGGTGCTGGGCCTGCTCATCAGCGTGCCCATCGTGGTGTTTGGCTCCACCATGGTGCTCAAGCTGGTTGAGCGCTTCCCCATCATCATCCAGCTGGGCGCGGCGGTGCTGGCCTTCACCGCAGCCAAGATGATCGTCAACGAACAGTTGCTGTCGAGCATCTTCGGCCCGCGCGAGGCGCCTGAGCAGGCCCTGCGCTGGGGCGTGACGGCACTGTGCATCGCAGGCGTGCTGGGCGCGGCCTGGCTGACATCGCGTCGCAAGCCGGCCGCCGTCACCAGCGAAAGCGGCTCCGGCAGCGCCTGAGCACGACGCGGCCATGCTCAGGCTCTTGCTCAAGTGGCTGCTGTCGGCCGCGGCCTTGCTGGCCGTGGCCTACATCTATGGCGGCGTCAGCGTGGCCAGTTTCGGCACGGCCATGGTGGCCGCGCTGGTGATTGGCCTGCTGAACATGCTGGTGCGCCCCATCCTGGTGGTGCTGACCATCCCCATCACACTCATCACGCTGGGGCTGTTTCTGTTTGTCATCAATGCGCTGATGTTCTGGGCCGCCTCGGGCCTGATTGGCGGCTTTGCGGTCAGCGGCTTTTGGGCTGCGCTGCTGGGCTCGCTGATTTACTCCGCCCTGGACGTGCTGATTGACATGGTGCTGGAAAAGCGGCGCTAGCTTTTCCCCGTCTGGCTGAACTCAGCCTGCCATCAGCAGCACGGCCAGCGCAGCCAGGGGTGCGGTTTCGGCGCGCAGCACGCGCGCTCCCAGACTGACAGGCTGGTAGCCCGCTGCCCGGGCAGCGCTTTCTTCGTCCGGGCTCAGGCCGCCTTCGGGGCCGGACAACAGGATCACGGGGGCATCGGCAGGCAGCGCCTGCATGGCCTGGCTCAAGGGCGCCGTGCCAGCGCCCAGCGACAGCAGCAGCCGCCCCTCTGGAGCCGGGTGCGGGGCCGGTTGCGCGGCCAGACACGCTGCCAGCGGCTGCACCGCGTGGATCACGGGCAGCCGGTTGCGCCCACTTTGCTCACAGGCAGCGGCGGCCACGGCTTGCCAGTGTGCGCCTTTCTTGGCAGCGCGCTCGCCACTCAGGCGCAAGCTGCTGCGTTCGGCCAGCACAGGCTGCACGCTGGCGGCACCCAGTTCAGTGGCTTTTTCGACCAGCCAGTCCATGCGCTCGGCCGCCATCAGGCCGCAGGCCAGGTGCACGGGGCGAGCGGCCTCGCGCTCAATGGCGACGTGCGCACCCACGGCCACATGCACTTCGCTGCGTCCCATGCGCGTGATGGTGGCGGCCCACTGCCCGCCCTGGCCGTTGAACAAGGTCAGGGCATCACCCGGTTGCAGGCGCCGCACCTGCACATGGCGCGCAGGGCCGGCAGGCAAGGCCAGCGTTGTGCCAGAGGCAAGGGGCAGATCGACATAAAAGCGAGGCATGGCAGGTAGGCGGCGGCAAAGCTTAAGGGGCCAAAAGCGGCCCACCGATGGTCGATGGTAAGCGGCGGCCGCTTCGCATCAACCGCTGCCGCCATCGCCGTATCATCGCCGCCCATGGTTGCCCGACTTGCCCCCCAGCCTGCCGCCTGCCCCTCCTGCCGCGCCCCCATGGACGCCCAGACCGTGGCTGGCTTCCACGGCAACCAGCTGGAGCTGGACATTTGCTACGCCTGCCACGGCATCTGGTTCGACGGCCATGAAAACCTGCGTATGGCGCCTGCCGGTGTGCTGGACTTGTTCAAGCATCTGCACGACCACCGCGACGACCCGCAGGCGCCGCTGGCACGGCAGATGAGCTGCCCACGCTGCCGCCGCGCGCTGGCAGAAGGGATGGACACCGTCAAGACGGGCCGTTACGTGACTTGGCGCTGCCCTCAGCGGCATGGGCGCTTTTCCCCTTTTTCCTCCTTCTTCATTGAAAAAGGCTTCGTGCGCCTGCTCACGCCAGCGGAAATCACCGACTTGGCCGAGCGCGTGCGCGTGATCCACTGCACCAGTTGCGGCGCACCGGTGGATTTGCGCCAGCACCAGGCCTGTCCCTATTGCCGCTCGGCCCTGAGCCTGCTCGATCCCAAGGCGGTAGAGCGGGCACTGAGCCAGTACAGCCAGCAAACGCAGCGCAGCAGCGAAAGCCCCCGCCCCGCCGATGTGGCCGACGCCCTGCTGGCGATTGAACAAGAGCGCGAACGCGCCCGGCGCGAAGCGCAGAAAGAACGCTGGCAAGGCATCCACGCCGACCCCGTGGCCGACCTGTGGGCCGCCGGGCTGGAGCTGGTGTGGCGCGCCATCTGGCGCTGACCGCTGCCGGCCCAGGCTGGCAGCCACACTCGCCGCTGTCTGCGCAAGCCGTCAGTAAAGGCTACACTTTATGTAGCTTAAAACCCTTTTACATAAAGCGCAAATGGCCTTTTTAAATCAACACCCTGCGAGGATATACGCCCCTGTGCCGCCGCCGTCATCAGCCGCCGGACAAAGGGGCCGACCGGAACGCTAACATCGCCCCTTGCCTTTTGCGCCTGGCTGCCTGCCGCCGCTTGCCTTGCCTCATGCCTGACACCACCCCCCGCATCACCACCGAGCAGACCGCCGACGGCGCCTGCGCCGTGCTGCATGGGCAGTGGACGGCGCAACAGCTCACCGCCCCGC
Organism: Pseudomonadota bacterium; assembly: GCA_030535425.1. GTDB lineage: Bacteria > Pseudomonadota > Gammaproteobacteria > Burkholderiales > Burkholderiaceae_C > Ottowia. The sequence goes on from JAUNHQ010000007.1 coordinate 41,796, forward strand.
GCACCTGGCGCGGCGTCACCCAGGCGCTGGGCGGCCTGCGCGGCACCGGCGCATGGGACTTGCGCAGCGTGCAGGCGCTGGACCACCTGGGCGCACTGGCGCTGTGGGAACACTGGGGCCGCCAGTGGCCCGCACAGGTGCAGGCCGATGAAGACCAGCGCGCCGTGCTGGCGCGCGTGGCCGCCTACCCGCCCGAGGCGCCGCCCGCGCGGCGCACCAGCCTGGCCGCACGCGTGGATACGCTGGGTCTGGCGGTGGTACAGGCGCTGGATCAGGTGCGCGCCTTCATCACGCTCATGGGGCAGCTGCTGCTCGACGCCCTGCGCCTGCTGGCGGCGCCGCAAAAAGGGCCGTGGCGCGATTTTTCCGGCCATCTGTACCGCATTGGCGCGCAGGCGCTGCCCATCACGGCGCTGGTGGGTTTTTTGATTGGCGTGGTGCTGGCTTACTTGATGAGCCAGGTGCTGCGGCAGTTTGGCGCCGAAACCTACATCGTCAACATCATGGGGCTGGCGCTGATCCGAGAGCTGGGGCCGCTGCTGGGCGCCGTGCTGATCGCGGGACGCTCGGGCTCGGCCATCACGGCGCAGATCGGCGTGATGCGCGTGACCGAGGAGCTGGACGCCATGCGCGTGCTGGGCATTGCTGCGGGCTTTCGGCTGGTGCTGCCGCGCGCGCTGGCGCTGGCCATCGCCATGCCGCTGATTTCGGTGTGGACCACGCTGGCCGCGCTGGTCGGCGGCATGCTGGCGGCCGACTTGACGCTGGGCATCACGCCCAGCTACTTTGCCGAATCGCTGCCCAAAGTAGTGCCCGTGGCCAACCTGACGCTGGCCTGCGCCAAATCTGCCGTCTTTGGCGTGTCCATCGCGCTGATCGGCTGCCACTACGGCCTGCGCGTGAAGCCCAACACCGAAAGCCTGGGCCAGGGCACCACGGCCTCGGTGGTGGCCGCCATCACCTCGGTGATCCTGATCGACGCGCTGTTTGCCGTGCTGTTCAAAAGCGTGGGGATGTGACGCTCATGGATGCGATGACACGCCCGACCGCCGCCCCAGCCCCCGCCGCCGGCCTGCCCGCGCCGGGCGAGCCCGTGATCGAGGTGCGCGGCCTGTGGAGCGCCTTTCCCAAGCCCGGGGGCGAGCTGGTGGTGGTGCACAAGGACCTGGAGCTGACCGTGCGCCGTGGTGAAGTGCTCACGCTGGTCGGCGGCTCAGGCACGGGCAAGACCGTGCTGCTGCGGCAGATGCTGGGCCTGAACACGCCCTACAAGGGCAGCATCCGCGTGCTCGGTCAGCCGGTGCAGACCCTGCTGGGCCCGGGCGCGGCAGCGCGCGTGGGCATGCTGTTTCAGCAAGGCGCGCTGTTCTCGGCCTTCAGCGTGCTGGACAACATCGCCTTTCCCCTGCGCGAGACACGCGCGCTGCCCGACGCGCTGGCGCGCGAGGCGGCCTTCATCAAGCTGCAAATGGTGGGCCTGAAAGCAGGCGATGCGCACAAGATGCCCAGCGAGCTGTCAGGCGGCATGATCAAGCGCGTGGCCCTGGCGCGCGCGCTCATCATGGACCCGCCGCTGCTCATGCTGGATGAGCCGACCGCCGGGCTGGACCCGGACAGCTCCGACGCCTTCGTGGCGCTGCTGCGCTCGCTGCACCAGCAGCTGGGCCTGACCGTGGTCATGGTCACGCACGACCTGGACACGCTGTTCGAGCTGTCCACCCGCGTGGCCGTGCTGGCCGAGCAGCGCATCATCATCAACGCCCCGGTGCCCGAAGTGCTGGCCTTCGACCACCCGTTCATTCACCACTTCTTCCTGGGCGAGCGCGGCCAGCGCGCCATGGAGCTGCTGCACACACGCCAAGGCAGCGCCGCGCCCGCCGCCCGCCCCACCTGACAACCCGCCCAAGTCTGGAAAAGCCCCTCATGGAAAACAAAGCCCACGCCCTGGCCGCTGGCGTCTTCGTGCTGGCCGTCACCGCCATGCTCATCGGCCTGGCCATGTGGCTGATGCGCGACGTGGCCAACACCGACACCTACGAGCTGGCCACCAGCGAAGCCGTCACCGGCCTGCAAGTGCAGGCGCCCGTGCGCTACAAGGGTGTGGCCGTGGGCAAGGTCACGGCCATCGGCTTCGACCCCGACACACGCGGGCACGTGCTGGTCACGCTGGCCATCGACCCCAGCGCCCCCATCACCCGCTCCACCTATGCCACGCTCGGCTTTCAGGGCGTCACCGGCCTGTCCTTCGTGCAGCTGGACGACAACGGCGGCTCCGCCGAACCGCCCGAGCACGGCCCCAGCGGCGTGCCGCGCATTCCCCTGCGCCCCGGCACCCTGGGCCAGCTGCAAGACATGGTGGGCAGCCTGGCCGACAAAGTGGGTGAAGCCACCGACCGCCTCAACCAGCTGCTGAGCCCAGACAACCAGGCAGCCCTCATGGCCTCGCTGGCCGACATCGGCAGCGCCGCCAAAGGCGTGGCCCGGCTGGCCGACACCGCCGACACCACCTTGCGCACCCAGCTCGACCCTGCCCGCGCCAACATCCCCGGCCTCATCCGCGAAGCCACCGCCTCCATGCGCGCCATCACCAGCGCCGCCGAGCAAACACGCCAGACCGCCGCCAACCTGGGCACCGTCGTCGGTGACGTGCAAACCGCCCTCACCCACGTCACCGGCCCCGGCGGCGTGGTCGAACGCCTGGGCGACAGCGCCAACACCGTCACCACCACCACCTTGCCGCGCATTCAGGGGCTGACCGAAGACGCCAGCCGCACCATTCGCCGGCTCGACCGCATCGCCAACTCGCTGGGCGAAAACCCCCAGGCCCTGCTCTACGGCAGCGGCCCCGTGCCCCCTGGCCCCGGCGAACCAGGCTTCACCCCACCCCAGGCCCAGCCCGCCATCCCCTGAAGCTGCGATATGAAAAACATAGCTACCAACACCGTCACAGCGCGCGCAAAAGCCGTTTTTCTCTCCACATCTCTGGCTGCTGCCTGCTTGAGCGGCTGCGCCCTTCCCCTGCCCGACAAGCCCCAGCGCCCCCAGCCCTATGACCTGGGCCCGCCCCCAGCCGCCGCTTCAGCCAGCGCCCCGGCCAGCGCCAGCGCCCTGGCCATGGACAGCGTGCAGGCCGCCGCCGCGCTGGACGGCACCGCCATCATCTACCGCCTCCTGTACAGCGAAGACGGCATGCAGCCGCGCCCCTACGCCCATGCACGCTGGAGCATGTCGCCCCCGCAGCTGCTCACCCAGCGCCTGCGCGAAGCACTGGCCGCCACCCGCCCCGTCGTCGAGCCCGGCGCCGGCCTGGCGCCGCTGGAGCTGCGCGCCGAGCTGGATGAGTTTGCCCACGTCTTTACCAGCCCCGACGCCAGCGAAGGCGTCATCCGCCTGCGCGTGACCGTCTTTGCCACCGCCGCCAAAGGCCAGCGCCTGCTCAGCCAGCGCAGCTTTGCCGTGCGCAAGCCCGCCTCCACGCACGACGCCCCCGGCGGCGTGGCCGCCCTGCGCGCCGCCGCCGACGACGCCTTGGCCCAAGTTGTGCAATGGCTCAGCACCCTGCCCAGCCCATGAAAGCCCCCCGGCTTTTGCGAAAGCACCCTTCAAAAAGACCATTTCCGCTGGTTTCAAGCCATTTGTTTGCTATACAAAAAGAAGCGACCGCCCGACACCGCCCCAGCCCAGCGACATGACCGCACCGCCCCCTGACGACGTGCTGCACGCCCTGGCCAGCGGCGAGCTGGCCGCCCCGGTGGACAGCAAAGACCTGCCCGAAGACGCCCTGCACAGCCTGCGCGAAGCATTTGGCCTGCGGTTTCCCGTCCTGCACAGCCGCGCCTTGGACAAGCTGGCCGCCCACGCCCCTGACATCACCTTGCAAGACTGGCTACCCCACCTGGCCGCCGCCCTGCAAGCCCATGGCCTGGCCCTGCTGGACGACCCCGATGACGACACCCACCAACTGCGCCTGATGGCCCAGCATCAGTGCGCCAGCGTGCAAGCCCTGGCCCAGCAGGGCCATATGCCCTTGGCGCGCATTGCCCCCGCCAAGGAACCGCTGCCACCCCGGCCCCGCGCTCGTTCTCTGACCAAAGCCCGCCCCATCACGCCCAGCCAAGCGCAAGCGTGGGGCCTGGCCGACTGGCTGCCCCCTGCCCTGCCGCAAAACCTGAGCGGCCCCATCATCCTGGCCGCCTGCCACACCAGCGCCCACGGTGGCGCCTGGGCCATCATCAGCCAGCAGCAGCGCGACGCCCCCAAGCAGCTCTGGCTGTCTCAGCACTCCCCCGAGGCCGGCCTGAAAGACTGGCGCGCCCTGGCCCTGCCCGCCTTCCTCAAAGGCCAAATCTGCATAGACCTGCAATGGGCTGGCGCTGATTTGCTGCTGGCCGAGCGCAACCAGGTGCACCGCTACCCGGCCCTGGCCGCCTGCGCCCCCGGCAGCCCCCTGCCCGCCCCCGAAGCCCTGCTAACCCTGCCCCCCAGCGCGCTGCGCCACGGCAAGTTCACCGGCTACGGCCAGGACGAGCACGGCTGCCGCTACGTGCAGTGCGCCGGCAGCCTTTGGCGATACACGGGCCACAGTCTGCAAGACACCGGCATCCAGGTGTTCGGCCACTGGCGCTGGCATGGTGTGCCCGTGCAAGGCGCGGGCATGGCCTGGCTGGATGAAGAGGCTCAGCAACTCATCGCCTGGGACGGTCAGCACACCCGCACCCTGGCGCTGCCGCCGTTCAACAATGGCGGCGCCTTTTTGTGCCAGGCCACACCCGACTGGCTCTTGTTCTCGCTGGCAGCCCCCGGCCGCCTGCAAGCCCTGCTGTGGCAGCCCGCCACCGGCGCACGCCGCGCCCTGCACAAAGGTAGCCTGGGCGTGGCAGACCTGCTGCGCTGGCGGGTGCTGCCCAACGGCCATGCCGTGGTCAGCGACGGCCAGCGCCTGCTGGATTTGGGCCCCGTTCAAGCTCTGATAGACGCCGCAGCCGCGCTGGTCTGAGTAATGAATACGCCACATGACCCACCCGCCCCTGCACACCGCCTGCTCCGGACACAGCTCCTACTCCAGGGCTGGCCGCGTGCCCGTCTGCGCCCAGGCCAGCGGCTGGCCCGCACGCGGCAGGAGGCGCAAAGTGTGGAACACTCTGTGCCCTTTTGTGCCCTTTGGCCGCATGGGCCTGCACGCGCAAAGCTGCCTGCAGCGCGGTCGCGCACGGCCATCGGCCATCACGCCATTTCTCACCACAAAAGGTGCCAGCCATGCCTGATTTACTGACGCTCTACCGCACCATGGTGCGCATCCGCGCCTTTGAAGACGCCGCCGAAGCCGCCAGCCAAGGCGGCGTGGCCGTCTGGGGGCGCGCCGCCTCTGACCAGCCCGCGCTGGTGCGCGGACCGCTGCACCTGTCCACCGGACAGGAAGCCGTGGCCGCCGGCGTGTGTGCGCACCTGACGCACGCCGACCTCATCACCTCCACCCACCGCGGCCACGGCCACACCCTGGCCAAGGGCGCCGACCCCACGGCCATGATGTGCGAGCTGTTTGGCCGCGCCAGCGGCACCAACGGCGGCAAGGGCGGCTCCATGCACATTGCCGACTTTTCCGTGGGCATGCTTGGCGCCAACGGTGTCGTGGCCGCGGGCCTGCCCATTGCCGTGGGCGCCGCGCAGGGGCTGAAGCTGCGCGGGGCAGATGCCATCGCCGTGTGCTTTTTTGGCGATGGCGCCATCAACCGCGGCCCCTTCATGGAGGCGCTGAACTGGGCCGTGGTCTACCACCTGCCCGTGCTCTTTGTGTGCGAAGACAACCGCATCAGCGCCACCACCGACAGCCGCCAGATGACCGCCGGCCCCGGCGCCAGCGCGCGCGCCGCCGCCATGGGCATGCCCGCCGTGCAGGTCGACGGCACCGACGTGCAAGCCGTCAGCGACGCGGCGGCGGCCCTTATCCGCGATATCCGCGCCGGCAGCGGCCCACGCCTGCTGCACGCGTTGACCGACCGGCACAAGGGCCACGTCTCGGTTGACCCCGCCACCTACCGCGACCCGCAGGAAGTGCAGGCCGCGCTGGCACGCGACGGCATCGCCCGCACCCGCGCGCAACTGGCCGCGCAGGGGCTTGAGGCGCAGGCCGCGCAGATCGAACGCGAGGCGCAGGCCGAGATTGCCGCCGCCGTCGCCACCGCCACCGCCGCACCGCTGCCCGACGCGGCCCTGGCCTACACCGACATCCAGAACACCGGCGAAGGAGTCTGGGCATGAGCGCACCCCAAACCATGACCTACGCACAGGCTGCCGCGCTGGCCCTGTCGCAAGCCATGCAAGCCAACCCCCACGTGCTGGCCCTGGGCGAAGACCTGGGCCGCGGCGGCGTGTTCGGCCAGTACCGCGACACCGACGGCCAGCCCCTGGTGCAGCGCTTTGGCCCTGGCCGCATCGTGGACACCCCCATTTCCGAAAGCACCATCGTCGGCGCCGCCGTGGGCATGGCCCTGGCCGGCTGCACCCCGGTGGTTGAGCTGCGCGTGGTGGACTTTGCCCTGTGCGCCATCGACGAAATCGTCAACCAGGCCGCCAAAAACCGCTACATGTTCGGCGGCCAGGGCCGCGTGCCCCTGGTCATGCGCATGCCCATCGGCATCTGGTCATCGTCTGCCGCGCAGCACAGCCAGTCGCTGGAAGCATGGTTTGCCCACATCCCCGGCCTGGTCGTCGTCGCCCCCGGCACCCCGGCTGACAACCACGGCCTGCTACTGTCTGCCCTGGCCTCGGGCGATCCCGTGGTTTACATGGAGCACAAGGAACTGTGGGGCAGCACCGGCGAAGTCACCCCCGGCCAGGCCGTGCCGCTGGGCCAGGCGCACGTGGCGCGCGCAGGCGGCGATGTGACCATCGTCAGCTGGTCGCGCCAGGTCACGGCCTGCCTGCAAGCCGCTGAACAACTGGCCGCCCAGGGCGTGCAGGCCGAGGTGATCGACCTGCGCACCCTCTGGCCCTGGGACAAGGCCGCCGTGCTGGCCAGCGTGGCCAAGACGGGCCACCTGCTCATTGCGCACGAAGCCATCCGCGTGGCCGGCTTCGGCGCCGAAATCGCCGCCACCGTGGCCGAGGAAACCAACGCCCGCGTGGCCCGCCTGGGCGCGCCGCGCATCCCCGTCGGCTACGCCCCCACGCTGGAAGCGCAGGCGCGCGTGAGCGCCGAGCACATCGCCCAGCGCGCCGTGCAACTGCTTGCGCGATGAACGCGCCCGCCATGCCCGCGCCCCGCCCCCGCATCGGCCTGATCTGGGCGCAGGCGCATGGCCGCGTCATCGGCCAGGGCGGCACCATGCCCTGGCACCTGCCCGAAGACCTGGCGCACTTCAAACGCACCACGCAGGGCCACCCCGTCATCATGGGCCGCAAGACCTGGGACTCGCTCCCCCCCCGCTTTCGCCCCCTGCCTGGGCGAGCCAACATCGTCATCACCCAGCAAGTGAATTGGCATGAAAATGGGGTTTACCGCGCATCCAGCCTGCAAGATGCGCTACAAAAATGTGAACACGATGTGCACGTCTGGATCATCGGCGGCGCTCAAATCTACGCCCAGGCCCTGCCCCTGGCCGATGTGCTGGCCGTGACCGAAATCGACGCCGGCTTCGCGGGCGACGCCTTCGCGCCCGTCATCGACCCCGCCGCCTGGCACGCCAGCGCAGGCGACTGGCTCACCGCCGCCAACGGGCTGCGCTACCGGTTTGTCACGTATGCGCGGGCATTGGCCGCCCAGCCGACGGCGCCGCCCCCTGGCCCATAATCGGCGCCCTATGGCTACACCCCCCTCGTTTTTCTCTTCGCTGGCCGATGCCGTGGGCAAGCTGGCGGGCAACGTCAAGCCCCCCGCCTGGCTGGTGGACGAAACGCAGCACCGGCTGGTGCTGTTTCTCAACCATGTGCTGATGCAAGAGCCCGAGGCGCAGGCGCGGCTGGCGCGGCAAAAGGGGCGGGTGGTGCGCATGCAGTGGCGCGGCTTTTCCATGCAGCTGGCGGCCACGCCCGCCGGGCTGTGCGAGCTGGCGCCCGCAGCCACGCCCGATCTGCTGCTCACCGTTACCGACACCTCGCCGCTGGATCTGGCCAAGAGCGCGCTCAAGGGCGACAAGCCCGCCGTGCACATTGAAGGGGACGTGCAGTTCGCCGCCGAGGTGAACTGGCTGGTCGATCACGTGCGCTGGGACGTGGAGGAAGACTTGGCGCGCCTGCTGGGCGATGCGCCCGCGCACACGCTGGCGCGCCTGGGGCGCGGCGCGGCCGATGCGCTGCGCGCCTTTGCCGCCAAGCTGCCCGGCCAAGGCAAGGCCGGGCCATGACGCGGCTGCCGCGCGCCATCTACATCGTGTGGGTGGCCTTGCGTTATGGGCTGGACGAGCTGGTGCTGACCAGCTTGCAAAAGCCCTGGCTGCGCCTGCTGGCGCGCATGGCCTCGGTGGGGCGCGATTTGTCGGCCCCGCGCGGGCAGCGCCTGCGCGAGGCCTTGCAGCAGCTTGGGCCGATCTTCGTGAAGTTTGGCCAGGTGCTCTCCACCCGGCGCGATCTGCTGCCGCCGGACATTGCCGATGAGCTGGCGCTGCTGCAAGACCGCGTGCCGCCTTTTGCGGGCGATGAGGCGGTGGCCATCATCGAGCGCGCGTTCAAAAAGCCGCTGGGCGAGCTGTTCTTGCACTTTGACCGCCAGCCCGTGGCCAGCGCCTCCATTGCGCAGGTGCACTTTGCCACCTTGCGCGACGCCAATGGCCGCGAGCGCGAGGTGGCGGTGAAGGTGCTGCGCCCGGGCATGCTGAAGGTGATTGACCAGGACCTGGCCTTGATCCGCATGATGGCGCGCTGGGTCGAGCGCCTGTCGGCCGACGGCAAGCGCCTGAAGCCGCGCGAGGTGGTGGCCGAGTTCGACAAGTACCTGCACGACGAGCTGGATCTGGTGCGCGAGGCCGCCAGCGCCGCGCAGCTGCGGCGCAACATGGCGGGGCTGGATCTGGTGCTGGTGCCCGAGATGTTCTGGGACTGGATCCGCCCCGAAGTGTTGGTGATGGAGCGCATGAGCGGCATTCCCATCAGCCAGGTCGAGCGCCTGCGCGAAGCGGGGGTGGACATTCCCAAGCTGGCGCGCGATGGCGTCACCATCTTTTTCACACAGGTGTTCCGCGACGGGTTTTTCCACGCCGACATGCACCCGGGCAACATCATGGTCAGCGTGGCGCCGGCCACCTTTGGGCGCTACATCTCGCTGGACTTTGGCATCGTCGGCACCTTGACCGAGGTGGACAAGGAATACCTGGCGCAGAACTTTGCCGCCTTTTTCCGCCGCGACTACAAGCGCGTGGCCGAGCTGCACGTGGAAAGCGGCTGGGTGCCGCCGGACACGCGCATCGACGAGCTGGAGGCGGGCATCCGCAGCGTGTGCGAGCCTTACTTTGACCGGCCGCTCAAAGAGATATCGCTGGGCATGGTGCTGCTGCGGCTGTTTCAGATTTCGCGGCGCTTTCACGTCGAAATCCAGCCGCAGCTGGTGCTGCTGCAAAAAACCCTGCTCAACGTGGAGGGGCTGGGCCGCCAGCTCGACCCCGAGCTGGACCTGTGGCACACCGCCAAGCCCTTTTTGGAGCAGTGGATGCACGAGCAGGTGGGCCCCAAGCGCCTGTGGCGCCAGCTGCGCGAGCAAGCGCCGTACTACGCCAAGATGCTGCCCGATCTGCCGCGCCTGCTGCACCAGTACCTCAGCCAGCCGCGCGAAAGCGTCAGCCAGGCGCAGCTTTTGGAGATCATCCGCGAGCAGCGCCGCACCAACCGGCTGCTGAAAAACCTGCTGCTGGCGGGCGCGGGCTTTTTGCTGGGGCTGGTGGCCATGCAGGTGTACATCTGGGTCAGGATCCACTTTTTCTAAGCCAAAAAGGCCTTTTGCGCGCGTCCAGAGCGTGCGAGCAGCTATCTTTTTAATAGTTATCAGAGCGGTCGTCACACCGGGTTTTCTTCGCAGGAGTCAAGGCACATGCTGGTGAGCTTCATCGTTTTGTATCTGCTGATCTCGATCGCCATCGGCCTGTACGCGGCCCGGCGCGTGCACAGCACGGCCGACTACGCCGTGGCCGGGCGCAACCTGCCGCTGGCGGTGGTCATCGCCACCACGTTTGCCACCTGGTTCGGCTCTGAAACCGTGCTGGGCGCGCCCGCGCAGTTCGTGGCCGAGGGGCTGGGCGGTGTGGTCGAAGACCCCTTTGGCGCCGGCCTGTGCCTGGTGCTGGTGGGCTTTTTCTTTGCCCGCAAGCTCTACCGCCTGGGCATCATCACCATTGGCGACTACTACCGCCAGCGCTACGGGCGCGTGGTGGAGGTGCTGTGCTCGCTCATCATCATCTTCAGCTACCTGGGCTGGGTGGGCGCGCAAATCACCGCGCTGGGCCTGGTGTTCAACCTGCTCAGCCAGGGCGCCATCTCGCTGACCTGGGGCATGGTCATTGGCACGGCGGTGGTGCTCATCTACACGCTGTACGGCGGCATGTGGTCGGTGGCGCTGACCGACTTCGTGCAGATGATCGTCATCACCATCGGCCTGATCGCCATCGCCTGGTACGCCGCTGGCATGGCCGGCGGGGCCGACAAGGTGATCGACTACGCCGCGCGCGAGGGCAAGTTCAACTTCTTTCCCACCGGCGGCCTCAAGGACTGGACGTTCTTCTTTGCCGCTGCCATCACCATGATGCTCGGCTCCATCCCGCAGCAAGACGTGTTCCAGCGCGTCATGTCCTCCGACAACGAGCGCACCGCCCGGCGCGGCCCCATCATCGGCGGCACGCTGTACATCCTGTTTGCCTTCGTGCCCATGTTCATCGTCATGGCCGCGCTCATGGTCATGCCCGGCACCGGCGCGCTGCTGCAAGACGATCCGCAAAAAGTGCTGCCCAGCCTGGTCATGGGCCACATGCCCGTGGTGCTGCAAGTGGCGTTTTTCGGCGCGCTGCTGTCGGCCATCATGTCCACCGCCTCGGCCACGCTGCTGGCGCCGTCCACCACCTTTGTCGAAAACATCCTGCGCAACCTGCGCCCCGGCATGAGCGACGCCGACACCCTCAAGGCCATGCGCATCAGCGTGCTGGTGTTCACCGTCTGCGTGCTGGTGTACGCCATCACCATGGAAGGCTCCAGCATCTACGAGCTGGTCTCCGGCGCCTACCAGGTGCCGCTGGTGGGCGCCTTCGTGCCCCTGGCCTTTGGCGTGTACTGGAAGCGCGCCACCACCCAGGGCGCACTGCTGGCCGTGTGCATGGGCATTGGCGTGTGGCTGCTGTTCGTGGCCAGCCCCATGCTCAACGAAGCCTTCCCGCAGCAGCTGGCCGGGGTGCTGGCCGCCATCGTGGGCATGGTGTTTGGCTCGCTGGCGCCGCAGTGGCTGCCCGACCACAAGGAAAAGGCGCCGCACTACGCCTGACAGCCACAGCCCAGCCGCCAGCCCCCTGCTTTTTATAATGGCCGGTTTTTTGCGCGCAGCGCCTTGGGGCCGCTGGGCGCGGCTGCCACTTTACCGTTTCGCCCACTTCGCCATGCCCATTTACGCCTACAAATGCAGCCAGTGCGGCTTTGCCAAGGACGTGCTGCAAAAGATTTCCGACGCACCGCTGACGGTGTGCCCGTCCTGCGGGCAAGCCGCGTTTGCCAAGCAGGTCACGGCGGCGGGCTTTCAGCTCAAGGGCTCGGGCTGGTACGTGACCGATTTCCGCGACGGCGGCAAGGCCAAGGACAAGCCCGCCAACGGCAGCAGCCCGGCCGCCGAATCGCCCGCGCCCGCAGCGTCTGCTGCCCCTTCAGCTTCCCCTTCCTCTGCGCCTTCCCCCGCCCCGGCCGCCGCGTCCAGCCCGGCCCCGGCCAGCGGCAACACCTGATTCGCGCCCAGCCCCCTTGCGGCACCGGCCCCGCACGCCAGCGTCCCCGCGTTTTTTCGCCTTTGCGTTTCCCGACCGATTGATCTGATAGAGAAAGCCTCCGCCATGTCCATGCGCACCCATTACTGCGGCCTCGTTACCGAAGCCCTCATCGGCCAGACCGTCACCCTGTGCGGCTGGGTCAACCGCCGGCGCGACCACGGCGGCGTGATCTTTGTGGACCTGCGCGACCGCGAAGGCTATGTGCAGGTGGTGTGCGACCCCGACCGCCCCGAGATGTTCAAGACCGCCGAAGACCTGCGCAACGAGTTCTGCGTGCAAGTCACCGGCCTGGTGCGCGCACGCCCTGAGGGCACCACCAACGACAGTCTCAAGAGCGGCAAGATCGAGGTGCTGTGCCACGAGTTGAAGGTACTCAACCCCTCCGTCACCCCGCCTTTCCAGCTGGACGACGAGAACCTGTCTGAGACCACGCGCCTGACGCACCGCGTGCTGGATTTGCGCCGCCCCTACATGCAGCACAACCTGATGCTGCGCTACAAGGTGGCCATGGCCGTGCGCAAGTTTCTGGATGAGCACGGCTTCATCGACGTGGAAACGCCCATGCTCACCAAGAGCACGCCCGAAGGCGCGCGCGACTACCTGGTGCCTTCGCGCGTGCACGACGGGCAGTTCTTCGCCCTGCCGCAGTCGCCCCAGCTGTTCAAGCAGCTGCTGATGGTGGCGGGCTTTGACCGCTACTACCAGATCACCAAGTGCTTCCGCGACGAAGACCTGCGTGCCGACCGCCAGCCTGAGTTCACCCAGATCGACATCGAAACCTCCTTCCTGGGCGAGCAGGACATTCGCGACCTGTTCCAGCGCATGATTACCCAGGTGTTTGCGCAGACGCTGGGCGTGGACCTGGGCGAATTCCCCGTCATGCCCTACAGCGAGGCCATGTTCAAGTACGGCTCGGACAAGCCCGATCTGCGCGTCAAGCTCGAATTCACCGAGCTGACCGATGTGATGAAAGACGTGGACTTCAAGGTCTTCAGCGGCCCGGCCACCACCCCCGGCGGCCGCGTGGTGGCCCTGCGCGTGCCCGGCGGGGCCGAGATCAGCCGCGGCGAGATCGACCAGTACACCGAGTTCGTCAAGATCTACGGCGCCAAGGGTCTGGCCTGGATCAAGGTCAACGACGTGGCCGCTGGCCGTGACGGCCTGCAGTCGCCCATTGTCAAGAACATCCACGACGCGGCGCTGGCCGAAATCCTCAAGCGCAGCGGCGCGCAAAACGGCGACCTCATCTTCTTTGGCGCCGACAAGGCCAAGGTGGTCAACGACGCCATTGGCGCGCTGCGCCTGAAGATTGGCCACAGCGACTTTGGCAAGCAAAAAGGCTTGTTTGAAGACCGCTGGGCGCCGCTGTGGGTGGTGGACTTCCCCATGTTCGAGTTCGACGAGGAAGCCGGCCGCTGGAACGCCATGCACCACCCCTTCACCAGCCCCAAAGACGGCCACGAAGACCTGATGGACACCGACCCTGGCCAGTGCGTGGCCAAGGCCTACGACATGGTGCTCAACGGCTGGGAACTGGGCGGCGGCTCGGTGCGCATTCACCGCGCCGACGTGCAGGCCAAGGTGTTCGCCGCGCTCAAGATCGGCCCCGAGGAGCAGCGCGAAAAGTTCGGCTTTTTGCTGGACGCGCTGCAATACGGCGCGCCCCCGCACGGTGGCCTGGCCTTTGGCCTGGACCGCCTGGTCACGCTGATGACCAAGGCCGAATCCATCCGCGACGTGATCGCCTTTCCCAAAACCCAGCGCGCGCAGTGCCTGCTCACACAAGCGCCCTCGCCCGTGGACGAAAAACAGCTGCGCGAGCTGCACATCCGCCTGCGCAACCCGCAGCCGGCAGCCTGACAAGCCAGCGGGGAAAGGGCGCCGGGGTCAATCACCTTCAAACCCTTGCGCAACAAGCGCAAGAAGCTATGATTTATATAGCAACCAGAGCTGGCGGGCTGCTGTCCTACGCGCAGGCCGCGCATGCTCTGTTACGATGATTTTCCCCTTTAAGGAGAACCCCATGTCCTACGTATCCGACCTCACCGATTCCGCCATTGAAACCAAAGAGCAGCTCGTGGCCAACCTGCGCCGCGTGATTGCGGATGCCGAGGATTTGCTGGCTGCCACCGCTGGCCAGACCGATTCCAAAATGGCCGAGCTGCGCGCCCGCGCCAAGGAAAACCTGAGCGTGGCCCGTGACAAGCTGGCCGATGCCGAAGCCGCCGTGCGCGCCCGCGCCCGCCAGGCCGCTGCCGTGACCGATGAGTACGTGCACGACCATCCCTGGTCCTCCATCGGCGCCGCCGCCGCCGTGGGCCTGCTGGTGGGCGTGCTGCTGGGCCGCCGCTAAGGCGGGTTGCGCTGGCTGTTTTTTTGCGCCGCTTTCCCCAAGCACCCAGGCACCGCGCCATCCCTGCCACTTTGCACTGCCCATGGCCTCTTCCTCCTCTCGCCCCAGCACCAGCGAAGCTGGCCTGCGCGGCTGGCTGGCGAACGTGCTCGAATTCGTCGAAGTACGCATCGAGCTGTTCACCGTCGAAGCGCGCATGGAGTTGCAGCGCCTGATCCTGCTGGGCGTGTACGGCATCGTGGGGGCGCTGCTGCTGGCCTTTGGCGTGGTGTTTCTGGCGCTGTTCATCACCGTGGCGCTGTGGGACAGCCACGCCCTGCTGGCCCTGGCCGTCATCACCGTCGGTTTTCTGGGCGGCGGGGTGGCCTTGGTTTTGCTGGCGCGCGGCAAGCTGCGCGAGCTGCTGCGCATGTTCAGCGGCACGCGCCATGAACTGCGGCGCGACCAGCTTCGCCTGCGCGGCGAAGCGCCGCCCGCACGCGGAGACGCGCCATGAGCGCCGCGCGCCGCGACTCGACCGCCAGCCTGCAAGCTCGGCGCGAAGAGCTGCTGATGCGCTCGGACGCGCTGCGCAACCGCATGTCCTTGCGCGCCCGCTCGTTCAAGCCTGCTTTTCAAGCCTCCGACCGCGTGGCTGAAGGCGTGCGCTGGGTGCGCGAGCACCCCGCCCTGGTGGCCGTTGCCGGTGCGGCCGTGCTGGGCGC
The DNA here is from genome assembly GCA_030535425.1 of Pseudomonadota bacterium. GTDB lineage: Bacteria > Pseudomonadota > Gammaproteobacteria > Burkholderiales > Burkholderiaceae_C > Ottowia. Next base: position 56,801 of record JAUNHQ010000007.1, read on the forward strand.
ACTGGCCGCGCGGCCGGGCGCCTTCATGCGCCTGGGCACCCGCGCCTTTGCGGCGTGGCAGCTGTTTCAGCGCGTGCAGCCCATGGTGCGCACCCTGCGCCGCCACTTCTGACCACCCTGGCAGCAGCGGCGCGCACTCCCTTTTTTCCTTTTCTTGTCTCGATCCCGCGCATGGCGCCAGGCCTGCCCTACAAGATCGCGCAGTCGGTGCTCGTCATCGTCCACACCCCGGCGCTGGACGTGCTGCTCATGCGCCGCGCTGCGCCTTTGGCGCCGGGCCAGCCGGATTATTGGCAGTGCGTCACCGGCAGCAAAGACCACGAGGACGAACCCTTTGCCACCACCGCCGCGCGCGAGGTGGCCGAGGAAACCGGCATCGACTGCACCGCCCGCAGCCACGTCCTGCACGACTGGCACCTGGAAAACGTGTACACCATCTACCCCCAATGGCTGTGGCGCTACGCCCCGGGGGTGACGCACAACACCGAGCGCGTGTTCAGCCTGTGCGTGCCCGCCGACACCCCCGTGCGCCTGAGCCCGCGCGAGCACACCGCGTACCGCTGGCTGCCCTGGCGTGCGGCGGCTGACGCGTGCTTTTCACCTTCCAACGCCGAAGCTTGCCTGCTCTTGCCGCGCATGGCGGTGCTGGCGGACGGGCCAGATGCCCAGGACATCACCGCATGAGCCCCCATACCCCGGACAACCCGGACGCCACCGCCTCGCCCCCCCCTTTGCTGCGCGTGGCCACCTACAACATCCACAAGGGTGTGCAGGGCCTGGGGCCGGCGCGGCGGCTGGAAATCCACAACCTGGCGCTGGCGGTGGAAACGCTGGACGCCGACATCGTTTGCCTGCAAGAAGTGCGCGCCATGAACCGGCGCGAGGCCGCCTACTTCACCCAATGGCCCGAGCTGGGCCAGGCCGAGTTCTTGGCCCCCGAAGGCTACGAAGCCGTGTACCGCACCAACGCCATCACCCGCGACGGCGAACACGGCAACGCCTTGCTCTCGCGCTGGCCCGTGGTGCGGCACGCGCACGAGGACATGTCCGACCACCGCTTCGAGCAGCGCGGCCTGCTGCACGTGGAAGTGCTGATCGCCGGCGTCAGCGTGCATGCCATCGTGGTGCACTTTGGCCTGTTGCCGGCCAGCCGCATCCGCCAGACCGAGCAGCTCAAGCGCTACATCGCACGTGAAGTGCCGCCTGAGGCCCCGCTGCTGGTGGCGGGCGACTTCAACGACTGGGGCACGCGCGTGCGGCGCCTGCTGCGCGTCGATTCGCTCGAAGCCTTTGAAGGCCCGCGCACGCTCACCTACCCCTCGCGCTTTCCGGTGGCGCAGCTGGACCACATCTACGCGCGCGGCATGCAGCCTTTGAGCCTGGCCGCCCCGCGCGGGCGGGTGTGGAGCCGCATGTCCGATCACCTGCCGCTGATCGCGGAATTCAAGCTCACCCCTTAAGCCCCCCTGGCGATCCCTGCGCCAGCCGCCACGGCCAGGGCATAGGAAAGCTACCATTTCAATAGCTTGAAACCATTATGGAAAGCGCGCAACTGGCCCTTTTTAAGCTTGGCTTGCACAAGGCTTTCCCGGCATCAGCGGCCTTTTCTTAGACAGGATCAGTCATAATCCGGCGCCCTCTTATACGCCAGACACGTCATGAACCTGCACCAGTTCCGCTTCGTCCAGGAGGCCGTGCGCCGCAACCTCAACCTGACCGAAGCCGCCAAGGCGCTGCACACCTCGCAGCCGGGCGTGTCCAAAGCCATCATCGAGCTGGAAGAAGAGCTGGGCATCGACATCTTCACCCGCCACGGCAAACGCCTCAAGCGCGTGACCGAGCCGGGCGAGCGCGTGCTGGAAAGCATCGCCATCATCATGCGCGAGGTAGGCAACCTCAAACGCATTGGCGAGCAATACAGCGCGCAAGACACAGGCACCTTCTCCATCGCCACCACGCACACGCAGGCGCGCTACGTGCTGCCCGTGCCTGTGGCGCGCCTGCGCGAGCGCTACCCCAAGGTCAACATCAGCCTGCACCAGGGCTCGCCTGGCCAGGTCGCGCGCATGGTGCTCGAGGAAACCGCCGAAATCGGCATCGCCACCGAGTCGCTGTCGGACTATCCCGACCTTGTCACCCTGCCCTGCTACGAATGGCAGCACGTGCTGGTGCTGCCCAAAACGCACGCGCTGGCACGCAAGGAACGCCTGACACTGGAAGACATCGCCGCCGAGCCGCTCATCACCTACCACCCGTCTTTCACAGGCCGCACGCGCATCGACGCCGCCTTTGCCCAGCGCCAACTTCAGCCCCGCATTGTGCTGGAGGCAATCGACTCCGACGTCATCAAGACCTACGTGCGCCTGGGTTTGGGCATAGGCATCGTGGCCGAAATGGCCGTGGAAGACGACAAAGACCCCGACCTGGCCACCCGCCCCCTGGGCCAGCTGCTGGGCCAGAACGTGGCACGCATCGCCCTCAAGCGCGGCGCCTACCTGCGCGACTTTGTCTACCACTTCGCCAGCCTGCTGTCTGACCGGCTGGACAAAGACCTCATCCTCAAAGCCATGTCCGGCCATGTGGCCGACTACGAGCTCTGAAACCCTTGATACTATCAAAACAATAGCTTAAAACCCTTTTAATAAGCGCGCAAATGCCATTTTTCAAAATGCTTTCGCCGCCTTTGCCAAACGCCTTCCAAGCCCCCTTCCCAAGCCTTTCCCCACCCCTTGCCTGCCATGACCGCTCCCGCAGCCACCACGCCCAGCTTTGCCTCCCGCCTGCCCCATGTGGGCACCACCATCTTCACCGTCATGTCCGCGCTGGCGGCCGAGTACAAAGCCGTCAACCTGGGCCAGGGTTTCCCTGACTTTGACTGCGACCCGCGCCTGGTAGAAGCCGTCAGCGCCGCCATGCAGCAAGGCCACAACCAATACCCGCCCATGCCCGGCATACCCGCGCTGCGCCAGGCCATCGCCGCCAAGACCGAGGCGCTGTACGGCCGCGCCTACAGCGCCGACAGCGAAATCACCGTCACCGCTGGCGCCACCCAAGCCCTGCTGACCGCCATCATGTGCTGCGCCGGCCCTGGTGACGAGGTCATCGTGCTCGAACCCTGCTACGACAGCTACGTGCCCAACATCGAACTGGCCGGCGCCACCGCCCGGCGCGTGCCCCTCACGCCCGGCAGCTTCCGCCCTGATTTCGACCAAATCACCGCCGCCATCGGCCCGCGCACCCGCGCCATCCTCATCAACACCCCGCACAACCCCAGCGGCACCGTCTGGTCGCCGCAAGACATGCTGCGCCTGCAAGAGCTGCTGGCCGCCACCAACGTGCTCGTCATCAGCGACGAGGTGTACGAACACATGGTCTACGCCCCCTTGCGCCACGAAAGCGTGGCCCGCTATCCGGGCCTGGCCGCGCGCAGCTTCATCGTCAGCAGCTTTGGCAAGACCTTCCACGTCACCGGCTGGAAAGTGGGCTACGTTGCCGCCCCCTCCCCCCTGACGGCGGAGTTTCGCAAGGTGCACCAGTTCAACGTCTTTACCGTCAACACCCCCATGCAGCACGGCTTGGCCGCCTACCTGCAAGACCCCGCGCCCTACCTGCAACTGCCCGCCTTCTACCAGGCCAAGCGCGATCTGTTCCGCCAGGGGCTGGCGCAAACCAAATTCCGCCTGCTGCCCTGCGAAGGCACGTACTTCCAGTGCGCCGCCATCGACAGCCTGGGTGTGCCCGAACGCGGCTTATCTGAAGCCGAGTTCTGTCAGTGGCTCACCCGAGAAATCGGCGTCACCGCCATTCCGCTATCGGCCTTTTATGGCGACGGGTTCGATCAAAAAGTGGTGCGGTTTTGCTTTGCCAAACAAGACAGCACCCTGCGTGGCGCGCTGGAGCGCCTGTCCAGGCTCTGACAGCCCGCCCCGTCCAAAAGCGCGCGAGCCGGCTCAAGCCAGCGTGCCGCCGCCACTGCGCCCGGCCTTCCAGCCGCCGTAAATGGCGATCAGCCCCGGCACCAGAATCAGCGCCCAGATGATCTTGCTCAGGTTGGCCTGCACCCAGGGCAGGTTGCCAAACACGTAGCCAGCCGTCACCAGCCCCAGCACCCAGATCAGCGCGCCGCTGACGTTGAAGAAGGTGAATTTGCTGCGCGTCATCTCTGCCACGCCGGCCACAAAGGGCACGAAGGTGCGGATGAAGGGCATGAAGCGCGCCAGGATCACCGTCACCCCGCCATAGCGCTCGTAAAACGCGTGCGCCTTGTCAAACGCGCGGCGGTTGAAAAAGCGCGAGTCTTCCCACTGAAACACCTTGGGCCCGAAATAACGCCCGATGCTGTAGTTGCACTGGTCGCCCAAGATGGCCGCCACCAGCAGCACCGCGCAGGCCAGCGGATAGCTCATCAGCCCCGCACCGCACAGCGCGCCCACCACGAACAGCAGCGAATCGCCCGGCAAAAAGGGCATGACCACCACGCCCGTTTCGACAAACACAATCAAAAACAGCAGCGCGTACACCCAAGGGCCGTATTGCGCCACAAAGGCGCCCAGGTATTTGTCGACGTGGAGGATGAAGTCCACCAGTTGCATCACGATTTCCATGGGGCGCGATTATCCCCACCCAGTCCATTGCCCCACGGCAGGCGTCGGCCTGTTCCGACAGGGTCGCGCCCGCCATCGCTTTCATACTCAGGCAGTCAACCAGAGCGAAGGAGCACCCCATGTCCCCCACCGAAAAGCAACCCACGGTGAACCTGGCAGACCACGACAAGTCCCGCCTGAGCAAGCACCTGCCGCACGAGAAATCGCAGCAACCCAACAGCCAGTCGCCCGCCGCGGGCCAAGACGATACGCCCGAGGCCCACGCGGCCTACCGCGACGCCCAAAAGGGCCGCCCCGACACTTCAGCCGCGCCGCAGTTGCAGCGCCCCTCGCCGGAAGACGCCAAGCGCTGACAACACACACGGCCATCGGCCACACCAGTGGCCGTTGCCAATGCAGGCGGCGGGCCTGTCCCTAAAATCCCCGGGTGATTTCCCCCACCCGCCCCATCCGCGAGCTGCCCGACGAGCTCATCAGCCAGATCGCCGCTGGCGAAGTGGTGGAGCGCCCCGCCTCGGTGGTGCGCGAGCTGCTGGACAACGCGCTGGACGCGGGCGCGGCGCAGATCACTTTGCGCCTGTCCGCTGGCGGCGTGCGCCTGATCAGCGTGGAAGACGACGGCGCCGGCATCGCCCCGGCGCAAATGCCCATTGCTCTGAAGCGCCACGCCACCAGCAAGATCGCCAGCCTGGCCGATCTGGAAGCCGTGGGCACCATGGGCTTTCGCGGCGAGGCGCTGGCCGCCATCAACGCCATCGCCGAGCTGAGCCTGCTCTCGCGCACCCACGACGCGCCCGGCGCCTGGCGGCTAGATGGCCGCACGGGCGAAATCCAGCCCGCTGCGCGCGCCCCCGGCACCACCGTGCAAGTCAAGGAGCTGTTTTTCAGCGTGCCCGCGCGGCGCAAGTTCTTGAAAAGCGACGCCACCGAGCTGGCCCACTGCCTTGAAGCCGTGCGCCGCCACGCGCTGGCGCGGCCCGACGTGGGCTTTGCCATCTGGCACGAAGGCAAGCTGATCGAGCAGTGGCGCGGCCCCACCAGCCTCAGCCAGCGCCTGGCCGACGTGCTGGGCCCCGACTTCATGGCCCAGTCCGTCGCCGTGGACTACCGCGCCGGCCCCGTGCACGTCACCGGCCGCGTCGGCCTGCCCAGCGCCGCGCGCGCGCGTGCCGACCAGCAGTTTGCCTACGTCAACGGCCGCTTCGTGCGCGACAAAGTCATCGTCCACGCCGCCCGCAGCGCCTACGAAGACGTGCTGCACGGCCACCGCCAGCCCGTGTACCTGCTGCACGTGCAGCTGCCGCCCGAGCGCGTGGACGTGAACGTGCACCCCACCAAGATCGAAGTGCGCTTTCGCGACAGCCGCGACGTGCACCAAGCCGTGCGCCACGCCGTGGACAACGCCCTGGCCACCCCCCGCGCCGCCCTGGCAGGCCAGGCCAGCCTGGCCGCTGATGCAGCCGCTGACACAGCCCCCGCCAGCGCACCGGCCAGCCCCGCCCCCCAGCCCCGCCACCGCCTGCCAGCGCCCGCCTGGCCCGTGCAGGCAGCTATGGCTTTTGAAGCACGCCCCCCCGCATCACCCGCGCAGGCCGTGCAAGAGCTGCGCGCACTGTGGCAACCCAGTGCCGATGTTGACGACGCTGCCCCCCCAGCACCAGCCACCCCGCCCGATGGGACCCATGCACCCGCCCAGCCGGCGCAGCCCGCCTCCAGCGACTGGCCCCTGGGCCGCGCCGTGGCCCAGCTGCACGGCATCTACATCCTGGCCGAAAACGCCAGCGGCATGGTCATCGTCGACATGCACGCCGCGCACGAACGCATCGTGTACGAGCGGCTCAAAACCCAGCTCGCCAGCACCCGCATCGACAGCCAGCCCCTGCTCATCCCCGCCACCTTTGCCGCCACCCCCGCCGAAGTGGCCGCCGCCGAAGACCACGCCGACACCCTGGCCCGGCTGGGGCTGGAAATCACCGCCTTCTCCCCCAAGACCCTGGCCGTGCGCGCCGTGCCCGCCCCCTTGGCCGCTGGCGACAGCGTGGCCCTGGCCCGCGCCGTGCTGGCCGAGCTGACCCAGCACGACGCCGCCACCGTCATCCAGCGCGCCCAGCACGAGCTGCTGGCCACCATGGCCTGCCACGGCGCCGTGCGCTCGGGCCGGCGCCTGACGCACGAAGAAATGAATGCCCTGCTGCGCCAGATGGAAGCCACCGACCGCGCCGACCAGTGCAACCACGGCCGCCCCACCTGGCGCCAGCTGAGCCTGAAAGAGCTGGACGCGCTCTTTCTGCGCGGGCGCTGAGCGCGCGCCCCACATCCCCATGCCCGCAGACCACGCCCCCCCTGCCTTGATCTGCCTGGCCGGCCCCACCGCCAGCGGCAAAAGCGCCGTCGCCCTGGCCCTGGCCGAGCTGGCCCCCGTGGAAATCATCAGCGTTGACTCCGCCCTGGTCTATCGCGGCATGGACATTGGCACCGCCAAGCCCACCGCCGCCGAGCGCGCCGCCGTGTCCCATCACCTCATCGACATCCGCGACCCGGCCCAGGCCTACAGCGCCGCCGAATTCGCGCGCGACGCGCCGCCCCTCATCCACGCCATCCGCGCCCGCGGCCGCCTGCCCGTGCTCGTTGGCGGCACCATGCTGTACTTCAAAGCCCTGTTGGAAGGCTTGAGCGACATGCCCGCCGCCAACCCCGTCGTGCGCCAGCAGCTTGAAGCGCGCGCCGCCCGCGAAGGCTGGCCCGCCCTGCACGCCGAACTGGCCCGCATCGACCCCGTCACCGCCGCGCGCTTGGCCCCCGCCGACAGCCAGCGTATCCAGCGCGCGCTGGAAGTGTGGCAGCTCACCGGCCAGCCCTTGTCGGCCTTACAACAATCAAAAAAAATAGCGCAAAACCCTTTCCAATCAAGCGCAAACACCCTTTTTTCCTTAGAACCAGTTGACCGCGCCTGGCTGCATGCGCGCATTGCCCAGCGTTTTGACGCCATGCTGGCCGACGGCCTGGTGGACGAAGTGGCTGCGCTGCGCGCGCGCGGCGACTTAAGCCCCGATCTGCCCAGCATGCGCAGCGTGGGCTACCGGCAAGTGTGGGAAACGCTGGACGGCCTGCACCCCCAGGCCAGCCTGCGCGAGCGCGGCGTGGCCGCCACCCGCCAGCTGGCCAAGCGCCAGCTCACCTGGCTGCGCAGCATGCCCCAGCGGCAGGTGCTGCCGGTAGATGACAAAACCTGCCCCCGGGCGCTGGCACGGCAGTTGCAGCAGCAAGCATCACTCGTCAATTTTTGACAGTTTTGCGCACCCCACTTCCGCTCGCTCAATCCAGCGGCGGCCAGGGGCCTATCGACACACCTGCAACTCCCCGAGGACGAAAAGCCCATGAGCCAGGCATCCACACCCCTGAGCGCCGAACCCACGGCCACATGCGAGCAAGAAAGCGCACCCTGCCCCCCGCCGCACACCGCATCCGCTGAACAAGGCGCACCCCGTCCAGACACCGCCTCGCTGTCCAGCCGTCAGCCGGACACCTCTGCCACCGGCAGTGGCACGCGCCTGGCCCAGCTGGCGGGCTTGAGCACCCTCATGTCCGCCGTCCTGGCCGCCTGCGGCGGCGGAGACGATGGCGCCGCCGATGCCCCTCTCGTGCCCCCGCCGCCCAGCGGCGGCACGGGCGTTACGCCACCCGCTCCTGCGCCTGGCTATTCCGCCGTGGGCCCGGCCCCCGTGCCCATTCCTGCACCCGCCCCGACGCCCGCCACCCCTGCGCCCACGCCCAGGACCCCTACGCCCACGCCGGCACCCCGCACCCCGACACCGTCGCCTTCTCCAAGCACCCCTACACCATCGCCATCGCCCTCTCCCACGCCGAACCCTCCGGCGCCCGCTCCCAGCACGCCTGCGCCACCGGCCACCCAAATCACCGCCGCCGAAGCCGCACGCTTTTTGCTGCAAGCGCAGTTCTCGGCCAGCGATGCCGAAATCGCCGCCGTGCAACAAAAAGGCTACAGCGCCTGGCTGGACGAGCAGATGGCCGCCCCCAGCTATACGTCTGGCTGGAACTGGCTGATGTCACAACGCCGCAACAACTACGACCAGCGCTTCAACAGCAACTACGTCGATTTCATGGCGTGGAACCAGCTGATTGCCGCGCCCGACGCCGTGCGCAAGCGCGTGGCGCTGGCCTTGTCAGAAATCTTCGTGGTCTCTGCCGACGGCATTGACGGCACGTGGATTGGCTTTTCCATGGCCGCGTACTGGGATCTGCTCAACACACACGCCTTTGGCAACTACCGCGAGCTGCTGGAAGCCATCACGCTCAACCCCGCCATGGGCTCGTACCTCAACACCCGGGGTAACCGCAAGGCCAGTGGCAACCGCGTGCCTGACGAAAACTACGCCCGCGAGGTGATGCAGCTGTTTTCCATCGGCCTGTACCAGCTCAACGACAACGGCACGCTGATCGGCGGTGGCCGCGAAACCTACACCATGGAAGACGTGACCAACCTGGCGCGCGTGTTCACCGGCTACAACTACAGCAGGCCTTACAGTGAATACGACAAAGACCCGCAGGCCTTCCGCGAGCCCATGAAGCTCGACCCCAGTCAGCACTCCCCTGAGGACGTCAAATTCCTGGGCGTGACCATTCCTGGCGGTGACGGCGCTGCACGCCTGAAAGCCGCACTGGACACACTCTTCAACCACCGCAACGTGGGTCCCTATATCGGCCGCCAGCTCATCCAGCGCCTGGTTACCAGCAACCCCAGCTCAGCCTACGTAGCCCGCGTCACGGCAGCGTTCAATGACAACGGCGCCGGTGTGCGCGGCGATCTCCAGGCGGTCATCAAAGCCGTTTTGCTGGATGAAGAAGCCCGCCAGAACCCCGCGCTCAAGCCCCCCACCTGGGGCAAGCTGCGCGAGCCCATGATCCGCTTCGTGCAATGGGCGCGCACCTTCAAGGCTACCTCCAGCGACGGCCGCTGGGTGCTTTACAACTTCTCCAACCCATCCAGCGCCCTGAGCCAGAGCCCGCTGCGCAGCCCGTCCGTGTTCAACTTCTTCCGTCCTGGCTACGTGCCGCCTGGCACTGAGCTGGCGCGCAGAAATCAGACCGCGCCGGAGTTCCAGATCACTGACGAAAACACCGTGGCCAGCTACGCCAACTTCATGCGCGACCGCATTATCAATGGCTACAACGGTGGCACAGGTGGAGACACCAACGTATCAAACTCCATCCTCTCGCCCAACTACAACGCCGAGCTGGCCCTGGCCAACGATCCCACCGCCCTGGTGGCACGGCTGAACCTGCTGCTCACGGGCAACCAGCTCTCTGCCGCCACCGTCACCATCATCCGGGACGCCATCACCACCATCAATGCCGACAACGACGAAAGGCGCAGAAATCGCGTGTGTGCCGCCATCGTGATGGTGATGTGCTGCCCCGAATACCTGGTGCAAAAGTAATTCACCGCGTGAAAGTCAAAGGAACCTTACCCATGAGCAACACTTCCGACACTCTCGCGCGTCGCGCGTTCCTGCAGCGCCTGGGTCACCTGGGTGTGGCGGGCGTCGCCACACCCTGGGCTCTTAACCTGGCCGCCATGAGCGATGCTGCCGCGCAAACGGGGGGCTACAAGGCGCTGGTCTGCGTCTTTCTGCTTGGCGGCAACGACAATGGCAACACCGTCATTCCTTACGACAGCACAGGCCACAGCGCCTACGTCAACGCCCGCGGCGGCCTGATCGCCGCCTCAGGCAGCGACGGCCTGGCCATTGCGCGCGATCAAATCATCCCCCTCAATGGCACTGGCCTGTCCGGCAGCCAGCAATGGGGTCTGCCGCGCGAGCTGTCTGGGCTGGCCAACCTGTTTCACAGTGGCAAGCTGGCCGTGCAGATGAACGTGGGCCCGCTCATCCGCCCCACCACGCTGGATGACTACAAGGCCCGCACATCCCTGCCGCCCAAGCTGTTCTCGCACAACGACCAGCAGTCCATATGGCAAAGCTCGCGCGCCGAAGGCTCTGTGCAGGGCTGGGGCGGCACCCTGGGCGACCTGACTCTGGGCAGCAATGGCCGTAGTGCCTTCACCTGCATGTCCGTGGCAGGCAACGCTGTGTTCCTCTCTGGTGCCACTGCATTGCAGTACCAGATTGGCACCAATGGGGCCATTGCCATCAGCCCCATCACCAACCGTGGCAGCATGTTCAACTCGGACGCATGCAGCAACGCATTGCGCACGCTCATGACCGAGGTGCGCTCGAACCTGCTGGAGCACGAGCTCAACACCATCGTCCAACGTTCCTGGTCCAATCAGGCCACGCTCAGCTCAGCCATTGCAAGCTCTGCCACCCAGTTCGACAGCATGCTGCCCGACAGTCCTACGCTAAGCGTCAATGGCTCAAATGTCGCATTCACCAACCTGCGCCTGAATCGGCAGCTAAAAATGGTGGCACGCATCATTGAGGCACGCGAACGCCTGGGCATGCAGCGCCAAGTGTTCATGGTGACGCTGGGTGGCTTTGACAACCACGACCGTCTGTATGCCAATCACGCCTCGCTGCTGGCGCAAGTGAATGCCGCCCTGGTGGGCTTTCAAGCCGCCATGGAAAGCATTGGCGCGGGTGACATAGTGACCACCTTCACCGCTTCTGACTTCGGCCGCACCATCACCTCCAACGGCGATGGCTCTGACCACGGCTGGGGCGGCCACCACTTCGTGATGGGCGGCGCCGTCAAAGGCAAGGCGTTCTACGGCACGCCCCCCAGCGCCATCATGGGCGGCGCGGAGGACGTGGGCAATGGCCGCTACATCCCCAGCACCTCGGTCGATCAATACGCCGCCACGATGGCCAAGTGGTTTGGCGTGCCTGATGCGCAGATGGCCATGATCGCCCCCAACCTCGCCAACTTCAGCACCCGCGACCTGGGCTTCATGCGCTAACAGCGCCGCACCACGCCAGGCACTGCGCCTTTTTCGCGCCGGGCCTGCCAAAGCCGCCCGCCATCCGGGCGGCTTTTTTTTGGTTCTTCACGGATTACCGGGGAACACCGCCTTGATCTTGAGGA
>JAUNHQ010000137.1 GCA_030535425.1 Pseudomonadota bacterium
TGCCTCGGGCTGATCGGCCTGTGCCAGCCAGGGGAGACTTTGCTACATACAAGGGTTGGGGCGGGGGCAGGCGGCGTTGGGTGAACCTGGTGCGGGAAGCTTTCCCCTGGTGCTTTTCCCAGCCTCAGAGGCCGCTTGCGCGCATCTGGCGCGTGGCAGCAGCTATGCTTTTGATATCAAAAACCGCTCAGCGCGCCGGTGTGGCCTGTGTGGTGGGCACATGGCCCACGGCGGGTGGCGCGGGCGTGGGGCTGGCCGCAGGCGCGGGGGCACTGGCGGCGGGGGCGGGCGGCAGCAGGGGCACGCCCACGCGGCGCTGGGCCTGGGCGGGGGCGGGGTAGCCTTCCAGCGCGGCGGTGAACAGGGCGGCCAGCACGTTGTCGGTGTCGTGCGCGGTGCCGTCGTGGCGGGCGCGGGTGTCGTAGACGATTTGGCCGGTTTGCACGTCGCGCATGAGCAGGCTGACTTCGCTGGCGTACACCAGGGTGTCGGGGCTGCCCAGGGGCACACCCCAGCCCCAGCCCAGGCCAATGCCGCCGCCGCGCCAGCCGCGGCCCACGCCCAGCCCCAGGGCCAGGCGCGGGTTGCTCAGGCCGCCATAGGGGCCCCATTCGTTGACCCAGTAGGCGTTGACCGTGGCGCTGGCTTGCACGCTGACGCGCGGGTTCGCGTCGTCGCGCACGGCGCCGACGCGGGCCAGCGCGGCCTGGGCCAGGGCTTGCACTTGCGCGGGCGTCAGTTGCCCGGCGGCGGCGGGGGCGGGTTCAAAGCGGTAACGCGGGGCGTGCAACACGGCGGCGCCGGGGGGCTGGGCGGCGCTGGTGCGCACGTCGGCGCTGACGGTGCGCGGGCCGCTGGCGCAGCCGGTCAGCACGGCGGCGCAGGCCAGGACAGCCAGGGGCGCACGCAAGGACCAGCGGCGTGAAAAGGGCTGTGAACGCATGGGGAAAGAGCCTTTCTTTCGGTCAGGGAGAGGATTTTCTCTTGCGGTGCGGGGCTGGGGTCACGGGGCCGGGGCTGGAATGGCGCCATGACGCCTTGGGCCGCGGGCGCGCGGCTTGGGATGGGGTGTGGGCCAGGCGGGTTCCCGCCTTTACGTGCGTGGCGCGCCACGGCCTTTGGGGCGCAGGTGGCGGTAGAGCGTGCTGCGGCCAATGCCCAGATCGCGCGCGGCTTGGGAGAGGTTGCCGCCTGCGCGTTCTACAGCGTGGCGCATGGCTTGTTCGGTGTGCTGGGCCAGTCGCTGGGGGGCGGTGGGGGCTGCGGCAGGGGCGGGCGGGGTGGCAGCGTGGACGGGGGCGTTAGTGGGAGCGGGCGTGGGAGCGCGATTGGGAGCGGTAGCGGGGGGCTGCGCCAGCTCTTGCACCAGATCGTCGGGCAGGTGGGGCCAGCCGATGGCGGGCTCGTCACCGGCCAGGGCGACGGCGGTGCGCAGCACGCTGTCGAGCTGGCGCAGGTTGCCAGGCCAGGGGTAGGCGCGCAAGGCGGCGGCCACGTCGGGGGCCAGGGCCAGCGGGCGGCCCGGGGCGTGGCGCGCCAGCATGCGCGCGGCCAGGGCGTCAAAGTCGTGGCGCTGGCGCAGGGGGGGCAGGCGCAGGGTCAGGCCGTTGAGGCGCCAGTACAAATCGTCGCGAAAGCGCCCGGCGGCCACTTCGGCGCGCAGGTCGCGGTGGGTGGCGCAGATGAGGGCAAAGTCCACCGCCACGCTGGGGCCGCCGCCCAGGGGGGTGACGCGGCGCTCTTGCAGCACGCGCAGCAGCCGGGTTTGCAGGGCCAGGGGCATGTCGCCGATTTCGTCGAGAAACAGGGTGCCGCCGTGGGCCTGGCGGATGAGGCCGGGCGCGCCTTCGCGCCGCGCGCCGGTGAAGGCGCCGGGGGCATGGCCAAACAGCTCGGCTTCGATGAGCGGCTCGGGCAGGGCGGCGCAGTTGACGGGCACGAAGGCGTGCGCGGCGCGGTCGCTGGCCTGGTGCAGGGCGTGTGCCAGCACTTCTTTGCCGCTGCCGGATTCGCCGTGCAGCAGCAAGGCGATGGGCTGGTTGAGCACTTTGCGGGCCTTGTGCAGCACGGCGTGCCAGGCGGCGTCGCCCGTGTC
>JAUNHQ010000138.1 GCA_030535425.1 Pseudomonadota bacterium
CGGTCAGCAGGGCCAGGCCGGCGGCGGTCAGCAGGGCCGTGCGGCGGCTTAAAAAAGCGGGCACGGTGGCTGGGGCGGGCGCGCTCATGCCGCCACCGCCTCGGGCAGTCGGGGCAGGCCGGCCACCAGCGCGCGCCAGGCGGCCAGCTCGGGCACGCCGGGCTTGCGTGCGCCAAAGAACAGGGCGATGTCGCGCCCCTGCGCGTCAAACACTTCTACGGACGTGACCACGCCTTCGGCCGTGGGTTTTTGCACCGCCCACACGCGGTCAATGGCGTCTTCGTTCAGGTGCAGGTTAAAGCCGGGGTCCAGCACGTTCAGCCAGCGCGTGCCGCGGATGTCCATGGGCTCGATGCGCTTGATGGGCCCGGTGTGGATTTGCGTGCAGCCGCCGCTGCCCACAAAGCACATGATGGGCGTGCCATCGAGCGACGCGGTCAGCAGCAGTGCGCGCACGGCGTCAGTTGACAGGCGTTGGGTAAAGCGGCCTTCGGCCAGGCGCAGCGCCTGGGTGCGCTGCACGTGGTGGGCTTTGAGCAGGCCGAAAAAGTCATGCGTGTCTTCCAGCGCGGCCCATTCGTTCAGCAGCGCGGGGGTGTCGATGTCGGCATCGGGCCGCGCCGCCTCGGGCGCGGGCGCGGGGCGGAAAGCGGGCGCGCCGGCAGGGTCGGCAAAGCGCTCAATCACCGCGTGCCAGGCGGCCAGATCGGTGGCCGGGCGCACGTAAATCTTGTGAATGGCCTGGCCGGCGGGGTCGAAAAATTGCAGGCTGGGCTGTTCGTTGTTGCCAGGGTTGGCGGCCAGGCCGGTGACGGCAAAGGCCGCGTGCCAGTGGGTGAGAAACAGGCGCAGGTCAATGTCCTCGCCCAGCGCAATGCCCATGCGGGCATTGCCCGAGACTTTGGTGTACACGCCGGTTTTTTCGTGCACCGCGTGGTCGTTGCGCGTCAGTGCCATCAGCGGGCCGCAAGCCTCAAGCGCTTGCAGCAGGGCAAGCCAGTCAGCGCGCAGCACGCGCGCCTGCGGTCCGCCTGCGGGCGCGCCCACCAGGCTGGCCACGGCCGCGCCTTCGCTCAAGCCCACGGCATGCGCTGCATCGCGCGCGCGGCGGCCCTTGGCCAGTTCAGCCACAAAGGCGGCCCTGGCGCTTGCCTGGTGTGTGGCGGCAGCTTCGGTTTTCATAGCGTCTGACATCGTGTGATCTCCTGAAGGTGTGGGGGTGGGGTGCGTGTGGCTGGCCTGGGGCGCGTCATGCGCGATGAAGCGCAGGCCGCCTGCCAGCGGCTGGTCTGATGGGCGGGTGGCGGGTGAAGCGAGGCATGTTGTTGATATGTTTTTGATAGCTTCTTGCACACGCTGGACGGGCGCAAACGGCCTGTTCGATTCATAAGACTGCGCGCTGGAGACCAGCGCCGCCTGCCCTCACCCCAACCCTTTCCCAGAGGGAGAGGGGGCCAGACCAAGGGGCGCGTAGCAGGTGCATCCAGTGGCGGCAGCGGCCATGCCAAAGAAGTCGCCACCGCTTGGGCAAGCGTGGGTTGATGGGTGGAAACTTGTCATGTGTTCGTGTCGCTGATATGTTTTTGATAGCTGCTCGCACTCGCCGGATGCGCGCAAGCGGCCTGTTGGACTCATAGAACTGCGCGCTGGAAGCCAGCGCCGCCGCCCTCACCCCAACCCTCTCCCAGAGGGAGAGGGAGCCAGGCCAAGGGGCGCGTAGCAGGTGCATCCAGTGGCGGCAGCGGCCATGCCAAAGAAGTCGCCACCGCTTGGGCAAGCGTGGGTTGATGGGTGGAAACTTGTCATGTGTTCGTGTCGCTGATATGTTTTTGATAGCTGCTCGCACTCGCCGGATGCGCGCAAGCGGCCTGTTGGACTCATAGAACTGCGCGCTGGAAGCCAGCGCCGCCGCCCTCACCCCAACCCTCCCCCAGCGGGGGAGGGAGCCAAACAAAGGGCCGCGCAGCAGGCCCATCAAATGGTCGCGGAGCAGACCATTCGGGAACGCCGTGGCCGGGGTCTCCCCGGCCACCGGCGTTGTCCCCCTGGGGGGATGGCGGCCGAAGGCCGACTCAGGGGGGGTTAAAAA
>JAUNHQ010000073.1 GCA_030535425.1 Pseudomonadota bacterium
TCTTCCTCAAGATCAAGGCGGTGTTCCCCGGTAATCCGTGAAGAACCTTTTTTTTTGCCCTGAGGCGCCCTCCCTGCCATGTCCGCCGAGCCAGTGGCGCCCTCCTATGATTCCGGCTTTGCCTTTTGACCGTTTGCCGCGCCATGACCGCCCTGCCTGCCTCTGCCCTGTCTGCCACGGATTACCTCAAGCAGGTGCTGACAGCTCGCGTGTACGACGTGGCTGCCGAAACACCGCTGGAGCTTGCTCGCAACCTGAGTCAGCGCCTGCGCAACCAGGTTTTTCTCAAGCGCGAAGATCAGCAGCCTGTGTTCAGCTTCAAACTGCGCGGTGCTTACAACAAGATGGCGCATCTGACACCTGGGCAGTTGGAAAAAGGCGTGATCTGCGCCAGTGCTGGCAACCATGCGCAAGGTGTGGCGCTCAGCGCCACACGCCTGGGCTGCCGCGCCGTGATCGTGATGCCCACGACCACGCCGCAAGTCAAGATGGACGCCGTGCGCGCTCTGGGCGGCGAGGTGGTGCTGGCAGGCGACAGCTATTCCGACGCGTATGAACACGCCGTGAAGCTGCAAACCGAGCAGGGCCTGACCTTCATTCACCCCTTTGACGACCCGTTGGTCATTGCAGGCCAGGGCACCATTGGCATGGAAATCCTGCGCCAGCACCAGGGGCCGCTGCATGCGGTGTTTGTGGCCATTGGCGGTGGGGGGCTCATCAGCGGCGTGGGGGCTTACATCAAGGCAGTGCGGCCCGAGGTAAAGGTCATTGGCGTGCAAATGAACGACTCAGACGCCATGGCGCAATCGGTCGCGCGGGGCGAGCACGTCAGCCTGGCCGATGTGGGCCTGTTTGCCGACGGCACGGCCGTCAAGCGCGTGGGCAATGAAACCCTGCGCGTGGCGCGCCAAGTGGTCGATGAATTCATCACCGTGGACACCGACGCCGTGTGCGCAGCCATCAAGGATGTATTCATCGACACCCGCAGCATTGTCGAGCCCTCCGGCGCCATGACCGTTGCCGCCGCCAAGCAGTACGCCGCCACGCGCGGCGCGCAGGATGAGCACTACGTGGCCATCCTCTCGGGCGCCAACATGAACTTCGACCGCCTGCGCTTCGTGGCCGAGCGTGCCGAGGTGGGTGAGGAGCGCGAGGCGCTGCTGGCCGTCACCATTCCTGAAGAGCGCGGCAGCTTCCGCCGCTTTTTGCAAGTGATTGGTGATCTGCCCGGCGCGCAGCGCAACGTGACAGAGTTCAACTACCGCATCAGCGACGCGGGTCAAGCGCATGTGTTCGTGGGTCTGACCACGCACCGCCGGGGCGAATCACCCCAGCTGGCCGCCGCCTTTGAGCAGGCAGGCTTTGCCGCCGTAGACCTGACGCACAATGAACTGGCCAAGGAGCACGTGCGCTACATGGTAGGTGGGCACTCACCTCTGGCACATGATGAGCGCCTGCTGCGCTTTGTTTTCCCAGAACGCCCCGGCGCACTGATGAAATTCCTCAGCCTGATGCGGCCAAGCTGGAACATCAGCCTTTTCCACTACCGCAACCAGGGCGCTGACTACGGCCGCGTGCTGGTAGGCATGCAAGTGCCACAAAGTGACAGCGAAACCTTCCAGCGTTTCTTGCAAGAGCTGGACTACCCCTGGGTAGAAGAAACGCACAACCCGGCCTACCGGCTGTTCCTCAAGGGTTAAAAGCCAAGCCGCTGCCGGCCGCCTGGCCCCTCACGCCCCGCCACGCATGTCGGGGCCATCCGGGTCTGGGCCAATCTCGGTGCTCAGCACACGGTAGTCAGGCCCAAACACGACGTTGAAAGCCTTGGTTTCGCTGGGAGGCTCTAAAAACTTCCAGGTCCACACCACGGTGTTTTGCAATGTGTACGGCACCTGGCGGGCGGGCTTGCCCAAGAGGCGGCGCACATCCTCCGCGCCCATGCCAGGCTTCACGCGGGCAAAGTTTTCCGGTGTGAGCACCTGGCGCAGCGCGCTCATCTTGCCGTCGGCGCCAATGGTGATCATGTAGTTGCGCACGCCAGCCGGCTGGCGGTTGTACTCGAAAGTCTTGCTGCCGTCAGCCTCAGGCCACACGCGCTCAGGCTGGCCAAAGCGCTGCACCACGTCGGCCTCGGTAGACACACCCTCCTCCAGCTCGGCAATGGCCTGCGGGTCACACGCGCCCAGCAGGCCCGCAACCCCCAGCAAACCCGCCAGGCTCCAGCGGCGCACACAAGAAAGGGCAAAGTGGCGTTGACGTTTCATGAATGACAGATACCCCTCGGTAAAATCATGGCGATCCTTGCACAACGCGCTGCCCTGGTGGCTGCGTTGTCAGACCAGGCCGACAAACCCGCTGCGCGCTTACCCTTTCCGGCACACCACACGCCCCGCCCATCCTCCGATGGGCGAGAGCCCCAACCCACTCCCACACCATGTCTCTTGCCAACTTTTTCCGCCGCCCACACTACACCTCCGACGCCACGGCTTTCATCGACCAGCTCAAGCGCGCCCGCCCCGAGCTGGACGCACAGCAGCGCCAAGGCCGCGCCCTGCTGTGGGACAAGCAGGTAGATCGTGATTTGCAAGCCGACTTTCGCGCAGGCCGTGTGGCGCAAAAACCCTATGTCTACCAAACCTCGCCCAGCCAGGAACCATCATAAAACAAGCCATTTGAGCGCATCCCATAAGCATTTTAAGCTATAAATATAATAGCAATGTCTTCTGCCACCTCTGATGCCCTGCTGCCCGGCCCTGCCGCGCAGGCGCCCTTGCCCGAGGTGGTGGACCACGTGGCCGTGGCGCGCCTGTATGGCGAGCCGCTGTTTGCGCTGCCGCAGGATTTGTACATTCCGCCCGATGCGCTGGAAGTGTTTCTGGAAGCGTTTGAAGGCCCGCTCGATCTGCTGCTGTACCTGATCCGCAAGCAAAACTTCAACATCCTCGACATCCCCATGGCGGCGGTCACGCGGCAGTACCTGAGCTATGTGGACGAAATCCGCAGCCGCAACCTGGAGCTGGCGGCCGAATACCTGCTGATGGCGGCCATGCTGATCGAGATCAAGTCGCGCATGCTGCTGCCGCCCAAGAAAACCGCCGAGGGCGAAGAAGCCGAAGACCCGCGCGCCGAGCTGGTGCGCCGCCTGCTGGAATACGAGCAAATGAAGCTGGCGGCCGCGCAGCTGCAAGCGCTGCCGCAGTCCGGGCGCGACTTTTTGCGCGCGCAGGTGTTCGTCGAGCAAGCGCTGGCGCCGCGCTTTCCCGACGTGGCTCTGGCCGACCTGCAATCGGCCTGGGCCGACATCCTGCGGCGCGCCAAGCTGGTGCAGCACCACAAAATCAGCCGCGAAGAGCTGAGCGTGCGCGAGCACATGTCCATCGTGCTGCGCCAGCTGCAAGGCCGGCGCTTTGCGCTGTTCGAGGACTTGTTCGACGTGCGCCGGGGCGCACCGGTGCTGGTGGTCACGCTCATCGCGTTGTTGGAGCTGGCCAAGGAAACCCTGGTCGAAATCACCCAGGCCGAAGCCTACGCACCCATTTACGTGCGACTGGCCTTTACGCCAACCTAAGCCACAGACACGCCCTATGCAACTGGTCCACACCATCGCCGAGTTGCGCCACGCCCTGCGCCACACCGAGCGTCCGGCTTTCGTGCCCACCATGGGCAACCTGCACGCCGGGCACCTGGCCCTGGTGGATGAGGCCAAATCCCGGGGCGACGTGACCGTGGCCAGCATCTTCGTCAATCGCCTGCAGTTTCTGCCGCACGAAGACTTTGACAGCTACCCGCGCACCTTCGACGCCGACCGCGCCAAGCTGGTGCAGGCCGGCTGCGACGTGCTGTTCGCCCCGCGCGAGCGCGACCTGTACCCAGAGCCGCAGACCTTCAAGGTCACGCCCGCCCCGCACCTGGCCAACCTGCTGGAAGGCCAGTTTCGCCCCGGCTTTTTCACCGGCGTCTGCACCGTGGTCATGAAGCTGTTTCAAGCCGTGTTTGCCGGCAAGCCGCACGGCGTGGCGGTATTTGGCAAAAAGGACTACCAGCAACTGATGGTGGTGCGGCACATGGTGCGCCAGTTCGCGCTGCCCATTGACGTGGTGGGCCACGAAACCCTGCGCGCCGAAGACGGGCTGGCCCTGTCATCGCGCAACAGCTATTTGAGCGCAGCCGAGCGCACCGAGGCGCTACACCTGTCACTGGCTCTGCGCGCCCTGGCCCGCGATGCCGCCGCCCACACCCTGCCCGCCGGGCAACTACCCGAGCGCTTGCCCGCCCTGGAAGCCGCCGCCAGCCAAGCCCTGGCCGCGCGTGGCTGGCAGCCCGACTACCTCACAGTGCGCCGCCGCGAAGACCTGCTGCCGCCCCAGCCCGGCGACGGCCCAGGTGCCCTGGTGGTACTGGGCGCGGCGCGCCTGGGCAGCACGCGGCTGATCGACAATCTGGAGCTGTAACCCGCGCCGAAGGCCATGCTTGACCCGGTGCAAAAGCTTCCGCAAAAGCACCGCACAAAGCGCTTTCGAAAACTACATTATTAATAGCAAACTTTGCTTATAAAACAAGCGCAAATGCCACTTTAGAGCAACTCACCCTTGGGGTCACGTCCCATCAGCGCTGCCACAGCCTCCACGGGCTTGAGCTGTCCGTCCAGCAGCGCCACCACGCATTCGGTAATGGGCATATCCACCCCCAAGTGGCGCGCACGCTGCCACACGGTGCGGGCGCTGTACACACCCTCGGCCACATGGCCGAGCGACTGCACGGCCTCTTGCAAAGTCTTGCCGCCCGCCATCAGCAGGCCCACCTGCCGGTTGCGGCTCAAGTCGCCTGTAGCCGTCAACACCAGATCGCCCATGCCTGACAGACCGGTAAACGTCTCTGCCCGCGCACCCAGCGCCACGCCCAGACGGGCCGTTTCAGCCAGCCCGCGCGTGATCAGCGCAGCGCGTGCGTTCAACCCCAGGTTCAGTCCGTCGGCCAGGCCGGTGGCAATGGCCAGCACGTTCTTGACCGCACCGCCTACTTCCACCCCTGTCAAATCGTCGTTGCCATACACACGCAGCGTGGGGCCATGAAAAGCCGCTTGCAGCGCATCGCGCACCGCCGCATGGGCGCTGGCAGCCACCAGCGCCGTAGGCTGACCATGCGCCACTTCCTGCGCAAAGCTGGGGCCGCTCAACGCACCAGCCAGCAAGCCCGGCGCCACTTGGCGCTGGATTTCGTGCGGCATCAGGCCAAAGGGGTGCGGCGCACCAGGATCTTGCGCAGGCTCAAAACCCTTGCACAGCCAGGCCACCGGCACACGGGCGCCATGCAAAGGCTGCGCCAGCAGCGCCAGCGTGGCGCGAAGACCAGCCACAGGTGTGCCAATGATGACCAGATCAGCCTGCGCCAGCGCGGGCAGCAAATGCGCATCCGGCTCACCGCCAGCCAAAAGCAGCCCATGCGGCAAGGGAATGCGGGGCAGGTAGCGGGCATTTTCGCGCGTGCGGGCCATGGCCTCGGCCTGGGCCGCGTCACGTGCCCACAGCAGCACCTGGTGGCCAGCCGGGTGGCGCGCTGCCCCCACAGCCAGCGCCGTGCCCCAGGCGCCCGCGCCAATGACAATGATCTTCATAGCTGCCACACCGCCCGCGCTTAGCCGTCAGGCGGACACGAGCAATGCCATGGGCTTATTGCGTGATGATGGGCGAAGGCTGCTCGCCCTGGGCTTGCTGCTGCTGTTGCTGCTCGTACATGGCCTGGAAATTGATCTCGGCCAGATGCACGGGCGGGAAGCCCCCGCGCTGGATCAAATCCGCCACGTTGCCGCGCAGGTAGGGATACACGATTTGCGGACAGGCAATGCCGATGACCGGACCCATCTGGTCATCGGGCAGGTTGCGGATTTCAAAGATGCCGGCCTGCTTGCACTCGGCCAGGAAAACCGTCTTGTCCTTGATCTTGGTCTGCACGGTGGCAGTGACGGTGATCTCGAAGATGCCCTCGGCCACATTCTCGGCGTTGACGCCCAGGTTGATTTCCACCGCAGGCTGCTCCTGCTCCAGCAAGATGGCGGGGGAATTGGGCTGCTCCAGCGAGGCTTCTTTCAGGTAAACGCGCTGGATGTTGAACACGGGATCGGTGTCGGCCATGATGGGTCTTGGTGTTGAAAAGGGAAAAAAGAAAACCGCCCGCCAGCGGCAAGGCGACAGGCGCTGGGGATTATGTCAGCGACGCGGTCACGCCCTGGAAAAATCAGGCCGTCAGGCAGCCGCCAGCAGCGGATCCAGCCCGCCCCGGGCATCCAGCGCCACCAGGTCGTCGTGGCCGCCTACGTGCGTGTCGCCAATGAAGATTTGCGGCACGGTGCGCCGGCCGGTGATCTCCATCATGGTCTGGCGCTGGGCGGGCTCCAAATCCACGCGGATTTCCTCAATGGCGCTCACGCCCTTGGCTTTGAGCAACTGCTTGGCACGGATGCAGTAGGGGCAGGTGCCGGTGGTGTACATCTTGACGGGGGACATGGCTCTTTCTTTCTACGCTTTTTCCACGGGCAGATTGGCTTCGCGCCAGCTTTTCATGCCGCCCGCCAGCGACTGCGCCTTGTCATAGCCCAGCTTGCGCGCCACGGCCACGGCGCGGCCCGAGCGCATGCCCGAGGCGCACACCAGCACCAGCGGCGTGGCCTTGTTCTTCACGGCGCCGGGCAGCTTGGCCTCCAGCTCGGCCAAAGGAATGCTCTTGGCCCCGGCCACGTGACCGGTCTGGTATTCCGCTGGTTCGCACACGTCAATCACCACCGCTTTTTCACGGTTGATGAGCCGCACCGCCTCGGCCGGGCTCAGGCCCGCGCCGCCGCCGCCACTGACCATGGGCCACAGCAGCATGCTGCCGGACACCAGCGCCACCAGGATCAGCATCCAGTTTGCCAATACAAAATCCACGTTCAAAACCTCGTTCCAATCAGTCATTCGCTCTAGGCAGACAGCCTCAAAGCCGGCGGGATTCTAAAATGGCTGGCCTTGGCCCATTGCACCAAGGTTTGCGCCAAGGTTTTTCTCCCCCCCGGCCCCACGTTCCACTTGACTTTTTTGTGCCGCGCCCTGCGGCCGCCCGCCTCATGCACAAGCTCGTTCTCATCCGCCACGGCGAATCCACCTGGAACCTTGAAAACCGCTTTACCGGCTGGACCGACGTGGACCTGACGCCCACGGGCATTGAGCAGGCCCGCCAGGCCGGGCGCTTGCTCAAAGAAGCAGGCTACGACTTTGACCTGGCCTACACCAGCGTGCTGACCCGCGCCATCCGCACCTTGCACCTGGCGCTGGACGAAATGCAGCGCCTGTGGCTGCCCACCGTCAAGCACTGGCGCCTGAACGAGCGCCACTACGGCGCGTTGCAAGGTCTGAACAAAGCCGACATGGCCAAGCAGTACGGCGACGAGCAAGTGCTGATCTGGCGCCGCAGCTACGACACCCCCCCGCCCGCGCTGGAGCCCACCGACCCGCGCAGCGAACGCGGCGACGCGCGCTACGCCCGGCTCAGCCCCGCCGAGGTGCCGCTAACCGAGTGCCTGAAAGACACCGTGGCGCGCGTGCTGCCGTTCTGGAACGACACCATCGCCCCGGCCATCCAGTCAGGTCAGCGCGTGGTGATTGCCGCGCACGGCAACTCCATCCGCGCCCTGGTCAAGTATCTGGACGGCATCTCCGACACCGACATCGTGGGCCTGAACATTCCCAACGGCATTCCGCTGGTGTATGAGCTGGACGACAGCCTCAAGCCCCTGCGCCACTACTACCTGGGCGATGCCGAGGCCGCCGCCAAAGCCGCTGCGGCCGTGGCCAGCCAAGGCAAGGCCTAAAGGCGGCCTCAGCGTTTCGGAACTTCCCTGCCCCGGCACGCCACGAACCCCTCTTCTTTTTTTGAATGCTTCGAGCGCCAGCTCCCCTTACCCACCATGAGCCAAAAAACCAAAATCGCCGGCTGGATTGCCGTCGGCGCCCTGGCCGGGGCACTGACCACGGTGTCGCTGCAAACTGTGGCACGTGGCGCGCTGGCCCCTCTGCCGCTGGAAGAGCTGCAACAGCTGGCCGCCGTGTTCGGCATGATCAAGTCCGATTACGTGGAGCCGGTAGATGAAAAAAAACTCATCACCGACGCCATCTCCGGCATGGTTTCCAGCCTGGACCCACACTCGCAGTATTTCGACAAAAAGACATACAAGGAATTTCGTGAAGGCACCAGCGGGCGCTTCGTCGGTGTGGGTATCGAGATCACGCAGGAAGACGGGCTGATCCGCGTGGTGTCGCCCATTGAGGGCTCGCCCGCCGACCGCGCCGGCCTCAAGCCGGGCGATCTCATCACCCGCATTGACGACACCGCCGTCAAGGGCCTGTCCCTTAACGAAGCCGTCAAGCGCATGCGCGGCGAGCCCGGCACCAAGGTGTTGCTGACCATCATGCGGCGCGACGAAAACCGCACCTTCCCCGTCACCATCACGCGCGAGGAAATCCGCACCCAGTCGGTCAAAGGCAAGGTGGTGGAGCCTGGCTACGCCTGGCTGCGCCTGTCGCAGTTCCAGGAACGCACGGTGGATGACTTCGTCGCCAAGCTGCAAGACATCTACAAGCGCGAGCCCAACTTGAAAGGTCTGGTGCTGGATCTGCGCAACGACCCCGGCGGCCTGCTGGACGCAGCCGTGGCCGTGTCCGCCGCCTTCTTGCCCGAGGGTGTCACGGTGGTGTCCACCAACGGCCAGATCGAGGAAAGCAAATCCACCTACAAAGCCATCCCCGAGGACTACATGCGCCGACGCGGCAGCGACCCGCTCAAGCAGCTGCCCGCCGCGCTGAAAACCGTGCCTCTGGTGGTGCTGGTCAACGAAGGCTCGGCCTCTGCCAGCGAAATCGTGGCCGGCGCGCTGCAAGACCACAAGCGCGCCACCATCATGGGCAGCCAGACCTTTGGCAAGGGCTCGGTGCAAACCGTGCGCCCGCTGGGGCCTGACACGGCGCTGAAGATCACCACCGCGCGCTACTACACCCCCAACGGCCAAAGCATTCAGGCCAAGGGCATCGTGCCCGACATCATGGTGGACGACACCGCCGAGGGCAGCCCCTACGCCGTGCTGCGCATGCGCGAAGCCGACCTGGAAAAACACTTGAGCGGCAGCGACGAAAAACCGCGCGATCCCGCGCTGGAAAAAGAACGTGAAGCCGCCTTGAAGCGCCTGGAAGAAGAGTCGCGCAAACCGGCCGATCAGCGCCGCCCGCCCGAGTACGGCAGCGACAAGGACTTCCCGCTGCAACAGGCGCTGGCCAAGCTCAAGGGCCAGCCCGTCAAGGCCAGCACCACCTTGGTCGAGCGCAAGGTTGAGCCCAAAGAGCAGGAATAACACACGCCAAGACGACCGCTTGCTGCCTCCCATGCAGGCACTCGGGCTCTAAGCCGCTCTTCACGCTCCAAGCGCCATGGACGATCGCCAACTGCTGCGCTATTCGCGCCACCTGCTGCTGGACGATCTGGGCGTGGAAGGCCAGGAAAAACTGCTGGCCGCCCACGCGCTGATCGTGGGCGCGGGCGGCCTGGGCTCACCCGTGGCGCTGTACCTGGGCAGCGCCGGCGTAGGGCAGCTGACGCTGGTGGACGACGACACGGTGGATCTCACCAACCTGCAGCGTCAAATCATGCACACCGAAGCGCGCGTAGGTCAGCCCAAGGTGGCCTCGGCGCGCGCGGCCATTGCCGCGCTCAACCCCGGCGTGCAGGTGCACGGCGTGCAGCAGCGTGCCGATCAGGCCCTGCTGGATCGGCTGGTGGCCAGCGCCGACGTGGTGCTGGACTGCACCGACAACTTTGCCACCCGTCATGCCCTCAACCGCGCCTGCGTGCAGGCGCGCAAGCCGCTGGTGTCGGGCGCGGCCATCGGCTTTGACGGGCAGCTCACCGTGTACGACCCGCGCCAGCCCGATTCGCCGTGCTACGCCTGCGTGTTTCCCCCTTCGCAGACCGTGGCCGAAACACGCTGCGCCACCATGGGCGTGCTGGCGCCGCTGGTCGGGCTGGTGGGCTCGCTGCAAGCGGCCGAAGCCATCAAACTGCTGTGCGGCATGGGCACGCCGCTGACCGGCCGTCTGCTGATGATCGACACCCGCCGCACCGAATTCACGACGTTGCATATTGCGCGCCAGCCTGCCTGCGACGTGTGCAGCACCCCAGGCGCGCGGCATACCGGGTAGGCCGACTCCTACACATGGGCAAAAAGCATGCTGGCACGCCGTGCAAGACATGCCGCCTACACTCAAACCTCATTGCCCGGCCAGCCCACCAGCCGCCCTTTCAGCTTGCCGGCGCCGCCCCAAGCGCCCCTTTCCAGTGATGGACTGCCATGACCGGCCCCCCACCCGTGCGAACCTACATTGTTGAAGACAACCCGACGATCCGTGAGAACCTGATCGCCACGCTGCAAGAGCTGGGCGGCATTGCCCCCATTGGCTACGCCGAAACCGAGCAGCAGGGCAGTGCTTGGCTCACCCGGCCGGGCGCGCCCTGGGATCTGGCCATTGTCGATCTCTTTCTCAAGCAAGGCAGTGGTCTGGGCGTGCTGCAAGCCTGCCGCCAGCGCAAGCCAGAGCAAAAAGTGGTGGTGCTCACCAACTACGCCACACCCGACATCCGAATCCGCTGCGAACAACTGGGCGTGGACGCCGTGTTCGACAAGTCCAACGACATCGACGCCCTGATCGACTTCTGTCTCAGCCTAGCCTAAGAAGGACCGTTCACACGCACGCCAGCCATGGCTGCAAGTGGCGCGCCATGCTCCCCGGCCTTGACCTTGGCACACGGATTGCCGCATTCAGCGCCGGGTTGACAGGCAGTGAAAAAGCAGCCTGCTGTCAAGCTGAGCCCTCGCCCGAAGCAAACACCAGCCGCACCCCGGCATGCTCACTAGCGCTTTGTGTCAGGCGGACAAAGAAGTCCTCACCCGTTTTGGTGTCGCGCCAGGCGCCATCGGCCCAGCGGTAGTGGTATCCGCCCGAGCGTGCGGCCAACCAGACCTCCTGCAAGGGCTTTTGCAGATTGATGACGATCTGACTGCCATCGGCAAAGCCCAGCGTCACCATGCCGCCCGTGCGCTGGTTGTCGATATCGGCATCGGTCTGTTCGTTCAGACGGTCACAGTTCGCCTCCACCACATGCAGCAAGGTTTCGGCCCGTTCCAGATACTCAAGGTCGGTCATCACTACAATCCTCTGCCATGTCCTCGCCCCTGCTCCACGCCCAAGCGCAGCGCCGGTCGATTCTAGCCAGCGTCCAGCGACTGGCAGCAGTCGGCATGACCGTGGCTCTGCTGTCCGCGTGTGGTCAGCGCGGTCCGCTCTACATTCCCGACACGCCCGCCGCCGCTCAGCGCGCTACCCTGCCGCAGACCGTGCTTGGTGGCAGCAGCAGCCAGCCCGCCCCCCCGGCCTCGGCGCCACTGCCGGCCACGGGTCTGCCTGAAGCCCCCATCGAATGAACCGCTCCTCCGATCTTCCGCCCGCCGTCCCGGCTGGCACCATGGCGCTGCCCGCTCATGCCCAGCTGTCCTATCAGAACGGGCAGTTATGCATTGAGTCGGTGCCTTTGTCCGAGCTGGCACGCACGCACGGCACGCCCCTGTTCGTGTACTCGCAAGCGGCCATCCTGCACGCCCTGGCGGCCTACCAGCGCGGGCTGGCCGGGCGCAAGGCACTGATCTGCTATGCCATGAAGGCCAATTCGTCCCTGGCCATTTTGCGGTTGCTGGCCGCGCAAGGCTGCGGGTTCGACATCGTTTCCGGCGGTGAGCTGGCGCGCGCCCTTGCTGCCGGCGCTGATCCGGCCAAGATCGTCTTTTCCGGCATTGGCAAGACCCGCGCCGAAATGCGTCAGGCACTGGCCGCAGGCATTGGCTGCTTCAACGTCGAAAGCCTGGCCGAGCTGGACGTGCTCAGCGACGTGGCACTGTCTTGCGGCACGCGCGCACCCGTGAGCCTGCGCGTCAACCCCAACGTGGACGCCAAAACCCACCCCTACATCTCCACCGGCCTGAAGGGCAACAAATTCGGCATCGCGCACGAGCAGGCGCTGGCCGCCTAC
This sequence comes from Pseudomonadota bacterium, assembly GCA_030535425.1. Taxonomy (GTDB): domain Bacteria; phylum Pseudomonadota; class Gammaproteobacteria; order Burkholderiales; family Burkholderiaceae_C; genus Ottowia. The sequence goes on from JAUNHQ010000073.1 coordinate 12,103, forward strand.
CAGCACGCCGCCCGCCTGCCGGGCCTGCGCGTGGTGGGCATTGACTGCCACATCGGCTCGCAAATCACCGAAACGCAGCCCTACCTGGACGCCGCAGAGCGCGTGCTGGATTTGGTCACGCAAATCGAGGCAGCGGGCATTGCCATTGCCCACATTGACCTTGGCGGCGGCTTGGGCATCGACTACAACGGCGACACGCCCCCTGCTGCCGATGACCTGCTGGTGCAGCTGCTGGCACGGCTTGACGCGCGCGGCTTCGGGCAGCAGCAAATCGTGGTGGAGCCTGGCCGCTCGCTGGTGGGCAATGCCGGCGTGTGCGTGACGGAGGTGCTGTACCTCAAGCCCGGCGAGCAGAAAAGCTTCTGCATCGTCGATGCCGCCATGAACGACTTGCCCCGCCCCGCGCTCTACCAGGCGTTTCACCGCATCGTGCCCGTGGTGCCCGCTCCCGCAAGCGCCACCACCACGGTGTACGACGTGGTGGGCCCGGTGTGCGAAAGCGGCGACTGGCTGGGCCGCGACCGTGCCCTGGCCGTGCAGCCCGGCGACTGGCTGGCCGTGCTGTCTGCCGGCGCCTACAGCATGAGCATGGCCAGCAACTACAACACCCGCCCGCGCGCGGCCGAGGTGCTGGTGGACGGCAACCGCGCCCGCGTCATCCGCCGCCGCGAGGCAGTGGATGACCTGTGGCGGCTGGAGTCTGACTAACCCCTTCCACTGGCTGCCTGTCCTGCTGCGCACATCTGTGCGCAGCCTTCCCCCAAACACCCGCAGCACCCTTTCGGTACTTCCTTTTCCCGGCCCTCGCCCTAGCTTGGTTTACGCTATAGCCAAATGGAATAGCGAACCCCTTGAAAGGAATACCTCGTGCGCTTACGAACCGCTCTTTTTGTCCTGCTGGCCCTGTGCACCAGCGCAGCCCATGCCACCGACGCACTGATGCTGGCTGCCGGCGCGGGCTACCGCAAGCCCGTGCTGGCGCTGGCCGAGCGCTTTACCGCCGCCACCGGCATTCCCGTGCAGGCCAGCTTTGGCAACATGGCCCAGGTGCAAGAGCAGGTGCGCCAGAACCCGGCCATTGCCCTGGTGGCTGGCGATCAGGCGTTTTTGGAACCCATGGCCCTGTTTGACACCTTCACCCCGCTGGGCCAGGGGCGGCTGGCGCTGGTGGCCGCGCGCGGCGTGCCGCTGAAGGCGCTGGAAGATTTGAAAGACCCGCGCTTCAAACGCGTGGCCCTACCCGACGCGGTGCGCGCCGTGTACGGCAAGGCCGCCACCACCTGCCTGGCCCGTACCGGGCTGGACCAGGCGCTGGCAGGCCGCCTGCTGCCCGTGGTCACGGTGCCGCAGGTTAGCGCCTACGTGGCGGCGGGCGAGGTGGAGGCGGGCTTTGTCAACCGCACCGAAGCCCTGGCGCTGGCCGGGCGCGCGGGTGACGTGGTGGAGCCGCCTGCCGATTGCCACGACCCCATCGCCATCGTGCTGGGCAGCGTGCAGGGGCGTGCCGCCACGCCGCAGGCGCGTGCTTTCATTGACTTTGTGGCCACGCCCGAGGCGCGCGCGCTGCTGTCGCAGCATGGCCTGTAAAGCCCCGGCCCTGCGCGGCCTGCCACACCCTGGGCGCCAGAGGTGAGCACCTGGCTGGGCAGCGCCTGCGGCTGGCAGGCGCTGCCGTTGACGCTGCACGTCATTGGCGCCAGCCTGGCGGCCCTGGCCGTGCTGGGCCTGGCGCTGGGCTGGCTGCTGGCGCGCCCGCGTTTTCGCGGCCAGGCGCTGCTGGACGCGCTGGTCACCTTGCCCATGGTGTTTCCGCCCATCGTGCTGGGCTATGCGCTGCTAATGCTGCTGGGGCGCAACGGCTGGCTGACCCGCCTGCTGCCCGAGGCGCTGCGGCCCGACGTGGTGTTTACCCCCCTGGGTTTGACGCTGGCCGCCTTCGTGGCGGGCCTGCCGCTGATGGTCAAGCCCGTGCAGGCCGCCTTTGCCAGCGTGCCACCCCGCCTGCGCGAAGCCGCTGCCACGCTGGGCCACGGGCGCTGGTCGGTGTTTTGGCGGGTAGAGCTGCCACTGGCGCGGCGCGGCGCGGCTTGGCGGCGGGGCTGATTCTGGCGGCCGGGCGCGGGCTGGGAGAAGTGGGCCTGTCGCTCATGCTGGGCGGCAACATCGCCGGGCGCACCGAAACGCTGTCGCTGGCGGTTTACAACCACGTGATGGACGGGCACCTGGCCTGCGCCAACACCTTGTCGTTGCTGCTGGGGGCGCTGGCCCTGGCGGCTTTTTGGACCTTGCGCCGTTTGGGAGCCCTGTGATGCCACCCTTTGTCCCTTCCGTCTTTTTCAGCCACGACAGCATTGACGCCTGGATTGCCGAAGATGCCCCTTTGCTGGATTTGAGCACCCACCTGCTGGGGCTGAACGCGCAGCCCGCGCGCATCCAGTGGCTGGCGCGCGGCAGCGGCGTGGCCGCCTGCACCGAAGAAGCCGCCCGCGTGGCGCGCCACTGCGGCGCGCAGGTGGACAGCCTGCTGCCCAGCGGCACGCCTATCGACAGCGGCAGCGTGCTGCTGGCCGCGCACGGCCCGGCCGATGCCGTGCTGCGCGCCTGGAAGGTGGCGCAAAACCTGCTCGAATACGCCTGTGGCGTGGCCAGCAGCACCGCGCGCATGGTGGCAGCCGTGCAGGCCGCCGCGCCGGGCGTGGCCGTGCTCACCACGCGCAAGCACCCGCCGGGGCTGCGCGCCGTGGCGCTGAAAGCCGCCCTGGCCGGCGGCGCGCTGCCGCACCGGCTGAGCGTGGGGGAAACCGTGCTCATCTTTCCGCAGCACCGCGCCCTGCTGGGCGGCTGGCCTGCGCTGGCCGACAAGCTGGCCGCGCTGGGCCACGCGGCGGTGGAAAAGCACATCGTCATCGAAGCGGCCAGCCTGCCAGAAGCCGAGCAGGCCATTGCCGCAGGCGCGCAGGTGGTGCAGTTCGACAAACTGCCCGTGCCCGAGTTGCGCGCCGCCTGCCACCAGCTGCGTGCGCGCCACCCCCAGGTGCGGCTGCTGGCCGCAGGCGGCATCCGCGAAGACAACGCCACCGCCTACGCCGCCAGCGGCGTGCACGCGCTGGTGACCAGCAGCGTGTACCATGCGCCCCCCGCTGATGTGGGGGTGCGCGTCGCGCCCCTGGCATCTTCATCCATCTCCTCCCCTGCCAAGGAAACTTCCCCATGAAAACCAGTGCCCGCAACCAGTTCAACGGCACCGTCACCCGCCTGAGCACAGGCGCCGTCAACGACGAGGTGGAGCTGAGCCTGCCCGGCGGCCAGAAGATCGTGGCCGTGCTCACCCGCCAAAGCAGCCAGGCCCTGGGCCTGAAAGAAGGCGTGGCCGCCTTTGCGCTGGTCAAGGCATCGTCCGTCATCGTGATGACCGATGCCGAGGGCGTGCGCCTGTCGGCACGCAACCTGCTCAGCGGCCAGGTGCAGCGCGTGCAGCCCGGCGCGGTGAACACCGAAGTGGTCATTGCCCTGCCCGGCGGCGCCAGCGTGGCCGCCATCGTCACGCAAGAAAGCGCGCAGGCCCTGGGCCTGAAAGAAGGCATAGCCGCCACGGCCATGTTCAAGGCCTCCAGCATGATCGTGGGAGTGTCTGCCTGACACGGCAGCAATCGCTATACTAAGAGTAGCAATAAACCCTTATATAACGTGCGCAAAATGCCTTTTTACCCATGAAAAAAGGCCTTGAAAAAGGTTCTTCGCGGAAGTCCGGGGTTTGGCAAAAAGAAAAGCGGTGCTGACT
>JAUNHQ010000074.1 GCA_030535425.1 Pseudomonadota bacterium
CCTGCGACCAACGGATTAAAAGTCCGCTGCTCTACCAACTGAGCTAACGACCCACTCGTTTTTCCTGTCACACAGCTGCTGAGCTGCTGCCGTGTGCTGGAAAGCCTCGCATTATAGCGTGCTTTTTGCCTGCCCCAAAGAAATTTCATTCAACACCCATCCGGCCGCGCAAAAGCCAAAGGTGGCGGTCACGGCCACGGTCGATCCGTAGCCGTGGCAGTTGAGTGATCCATCCATCGCCACCGGGGCTTCGCAGGCGGGTGGCAGCACCACGTTTTCGCGGCTGAACACGGCCTTGAGCCCCATGCGCCGGCCCGCCGCAGGCGCAGCGTGGTGGCGGCGCAGGCGGTAGCGCAATTGAGCGATCAGCGGGTCATGCGTGACGTCAGCGACATCGGCCACCTCCACCCGCTCGCCCAGCCGCTTGCCGCCAGCAGCGCCCACGGTGATCAGGCACGCCCCCGTGGCGCGCGCCCAGGCGGCCATGGCCACTTTGGCCGCCACCTGGTCGCAGGCGTCAACCACGGCATGCACTGGCGCGGGCAGCAGGCCGGGCCAGTTGCCGGGTTCCACAAACCCGTCTATCGCATGCACCACGCAGCCAGGGTGTATCTGGGCAATGCGCGCCTGCATGGCCTGCACCTTGGCCTGGCCTATGGTGCCGGTCAGGGCGTGGATCTGGCGGTTGATGTTGGATTCGGCCACATGATCCATGTCAATCAGCGTGAGCTGCGCCACGCCGCTGCGCGCCAGCGCCTCGGCCGCCCAGGAGCCCACGCCGCCAATACCGGCCACGGCCACATGCGCGGCACGGATGCGCGCGGCGCCTTCGGCGCCATACAGGCGCGCCAGGCCGCTAAAGCGACGTTGCTCATCCAGATCAGGGGCGGGCTGCTGCATGGCGGCCGATTGTAGGCAGCGCATGACCGGGCATGGCCGGCTGTGGCAAGAAACTTGCATGCGCCAGCACTACACTTTCCGTCGCTTTGGGCGCGTGCAGCCTCAGCGCGCACGGATGGCCAAGGCCGCCGGCGCCCATGCCCGCCATCAGGCAGTAGGGTGCCTTCTCTTTCATCCATGACATACCAAGGACAACCCATGAATCTGTCGCCCTTTCACTTGGCCATTCCCGTTCACGACCTGCCTGCCGCACGGCGTTTTTATGGCGAGGTCTTTGGTCTGGAGGAGGGCCGCTCCAGCACGCAGTGGGTGGATTTCAATTTCTATGGCCACCAGTTGGTGATTCACGAGCATCCCAAGACCGCTTCGCAAGAAAACGCGCACACCAATCCGGTGGATGGGCATGACGTGCCGGTGCCGCACTTTGGCATTGTGCTGCCCTGGGAGCAGTGGGAAGCCCTGGCCGAGCGGCTGAAGTCGTTTGGCACACAGTTCGTCATTGAGCCTTACATCCGCTTCAAGGGCCAGGTGGGCGAGCAGGCAACCATGTTCCTGCTCGATCCTTGCGGCAACGCGCTGGAGTTCAAGGCGTTCAAGGACATCGGCCAGTTGTTTGCCAAGTAAAAAAAGCCCGCGCGGCCCAGGCGCGGCCATCATCAGTCCGCAGCGGTGCTGCCGGCTTGCTCAGGCGGCTTGCCGGCAGGCGCAGCGCAGGCCGTGGCGGCGGCCTGCATGGCGCGGGCAATACCGCGCAGGATGTGGATGTCTTCCACGGTGGGCTGGGCGCGGTTGAAGAGCTGATGCAGCCGTGGCATGAGTTTTTTGGGCGCAGCTGGATCCAGAAAGCCCAGTGCCTCCAGCGCCTGCTGCCAATGCGCCAGCATGCCGGCCAGTTGGGCCGCATCGGCAGGCATGGGCGGCTGCCGCATCCCCTGGCGGGCTGCCCCGCTGTCCACCCCGCCGCCCTGCCCGGCCAGGGTGTGCAGCGCCTGGCGCCAGTCGTAGGCAATCAGCTGCACTGCCGCAGCCAGGTTGAGCGAGCCATAGCTGGCATGGGTGGGAATGCTCAGTGCGGCATGGCAGCGGTACACGTCCTCGTTGGCCATGCCATAGCGTTCAGACCCGAACAGCAGCGCCACGCCCTGGGGAGCCGAAAGATCCAAAGGAAAAAAGGGCATTCGCGCTTGACTGCCAAGGGATATTTGCTCTTTTTTTAAGAGCATTTCGAAATGCGTGCGCGGGCTGCGTGTGGGCGGGCCGAAATCGCGCGGGGTCATCACGGTGGCGCACAGGTGGGTCATGCCGTGCAGAGCCTCGTCCAGCGTGGGCACGCAGCGGGCGCGGGCCAGCACATCGGCCGCACCGCTGGCGCGCTCAATGGCTTCCGGCCGTTGCAGCACATCGGGCCAGCGGGGACGCACCAGCACCAGATCGTCGAAACCCATGACTTTCATGGCACGCGCAACCGCGCCCACGTTGCCGGCGTGGCTGGTTTCGATCAGGACAAAGCGGGTGCGAATGCAGGGCGTGGATGACATGGTCGCCATTGTCACCGCCCATCACCGCACGTCACCACGCCCCCCCAGGGCGCAGCCCTCCCGCCAGGCGGCGCAAGGGCGGGCACAATGCCGGGTTTTCCCTGATTGGCGGCCAATTCCTCATGCAACCTCTTTCTGACGCCGCCACGCATGGCCCTGACGCGAGTGCCCTGGCCACCCCCGTGGCCAGGCGGCAGGGCATGGCCGTGCCGGTGCTGGCCATGGCGGTGGGGGGCTTTGGCATTGGCACGGGCGAGTTCGCCATCATGGGGCTGCTGCCAGAAGTGGCCGCTGACATTGGGGTGGACATTCCGCGCGCGGGCCATGTCATCAGCGCCTATGCGCTGGGTGTGGTGGTGGGCGCGCCGCTGCTGGCGGTGCTGACGGCGCGCTGGCCGCGCCGGGCGCTGATGGTGGCGCTGATGCTGCTGTTTGCGCTAGGCAACTTTGCCAGTGCATTGGCGCCGGGTTATTGGTCACTCAACGCGCTGCGCTTTTTCACCGGGCTGCCGCATGGCACCTTTTTTGGCACGGCGGCGCTGGTGGCTGCGACGCTGGCGCCGCCGGGGCGGCGGGCTACGGCAGTGGCGCTGGTGATGATGGGGCTGACGGTGGCCACGGTGCTTGGCGTACCGCTGGCGGCCTGGGTGGGTGAGGCGCTGGGCTGGCGCGCGGCCTTTGCCATGGTGGGGGTCAATGGCCTGCTGGCGGCCTGGCTGGTGCGCCGCCACGTGCCGAATGTGCCGGCCGATGCGCAGGCCAGCCCGCTGGGTGAGCTGGCGGCGCTGCGCGAGCCGCAGGTGTGGCTGACGCTGGGCATTGGCGCAATTGGCTTTGGCGGGGTGTTTGCGGTGTTCAGCTACATCAAGCCGACGCTGCTGGAGGTGGCGCACATGCCGGCGGGCTGGGTGCCGGTGGCGCTGGCGTTGTTCGGGCTGGGCATGGTGGCGGGCAACCTGGTGGGTGCGCGCCTGGCCGACCGCTGGCTGATGCCGACGATTGGCGGGGTGCTGGCGTGGTCGCTGCTGGTGCTGCTGGGCTTTCACTGGGCAGCGCAATACCCGGCCACGGCGGCGGCGGGGATTTTTCTGGTGGGCACGATTGGCGCCTTGGGCACGGGCACGCAGATTAGACTGATGGACGTGGCGGGGCGGGCACAGTCGCTGGCGGCGGCGCTGAACCATTCGGCTTTCAACCTGGCCAATGCGCTGGGGGCGTGGCTGGGCGGCCTGGCCATTGGGGCGGGCTGGGGCTGGCAGTCCACCAGCTGGGTGGGCGCGGCGCTGGCCGTGGGCGGGCTGGCGGTGTTTGGTGCGTCGCTGGCGCTGGACAGAAAAGCCCGTCCGCACTGCCCTTGATTGCTATTTTTTATATAGCTTAAAACCCTTACCAATCGCGCGCAAATGCCGTTTTTTATCCATAACCCAAAACGGCTTTCATCGGTGTAGCGCCGCTGAAAGCGGCACGCATCAGGCGGCGGCCAGCAGCTTTTGCGTGTAAGGATGCCGGGCTGCGCCCAGCACCTGGGCGGCAGGGCCGCTTTCGACCACGGCGCCGTCTTTGAGGACGATGACCTCGTGCGCCATGGCACGCACCACGTCCACGTCGTGGGTGATGAGCAGGTAGCTCAGGCCACGCTCTTTTTGCAGCTTTTGCAGCAGGGTGAGCACCTGTTTCTGGATGGTGACGTCCAGCGCGCTGGTGGGCTCGTCCAGCACCAGTAGCTCAGGCTCGACGATGAGGGCGCGCGCCAGGGCGATGCGCTGGCGCTGGCCGCCGGAAAACTCATGCGGGTAGCGCGCCAGCAGGTGAGGAAACTGTGCCTCGGTCAGCCCCACTTCGGCCAGCACCTGGCGCACGCGCTCGGCGCGCTGGGCGGCGGGCAGCTCAGGCGCGTGCACGCGCAGCCCTTCGCCCACGATGTCTTCGACGCTCATGCGTGGCGACAGCGATGAGTACGGGTCTTGAAACACCACTTGCGCCACGCGGCGCAGGGGGCGGTCGGCAGCGGTGCGGTGCTGCCAGGTGCGCCCAGCCAGTTGCAGCTGGCCGCTGAAAGGCAGCAGGCCCAGCGCGGCCATGGCCAGGGTGGATTTGCCGGAGCCTGATTCGCCAATGACGCCCAGGGTGCGGCCAGGGGCGATGTCAAAGCTGGCCCCTTGCACGGCGACGAATTCGCCCTTGCGGAACCAGCCGCGAATGCCCGGCAGCGGCGTGGGGTAGCTCACGCGCAAATGCTGGGCGCTGAGCACGGGCGCAGCGGCGGGGTCGGCGGGGGATTCGTCCAGATCGCGCTCGGGCCGGCTGGCCATGAGCTTTTGGGTATAGGGGTGCCGGGGGGCAGCAAACAGCGTGCCTGTGGGGCCTTGCTCGACCAGGTGGCCGTGTTCCATGACGGCCACGCGGTCGGCAAAGCGGCGCACAAGCTGCAAGTCGTGCGTGATCATGAGCACGGCCATGCCGTTTTCCTGGCGCAGGGTTTCCAGCAGCTCCAGGATTTGCCCGCGCAGGCTCACATCCAGCGCGGTGGTGGGCTCGTCGGCCAGCAGCAGCTTTGGCGCACAGGCCAGGGCCATGGCGATCATGGCGCGCTGGCGCTGGCCGCCGCTGAGCTGGTGCGGGTAGGCACGGGCACGGCGTGCGGGATCGGGGATGCCGGTCTTGTCCAGCCAGCCAATGGCCGCCTGCGCAGCCTCGGCAGGCGAGAGCGCGCGCTTGAGGCGCAGCACCTCGGCAATTTGCTCGCCCACGGGCATGAGGGGGTTGAGCGCGGTCATCGGCTCCTGAAAAATCATGCCGATCTCCTCACCGCGCAGCGCGCGCATCTGGCGCTCGGGCAGCGCCAGCAAATCGCGCGGGCCGCCCCCCTGCCCTGCCGCACCCGCAGCGGGCTGGCCATGCAGCAGCGCCCGCCCGGACACGTGCGCGCTATCGGGCAGCAGCCGCATCAGCGCCTGCGCGGTGATGGACTTGCCCGAGCCCGATTCACCCACCAGCGCCAGTTTCTCGCCCGGGGCAATGCGGAAGGACACGCCATGCACCACGGGTTTGGCGCCAAAAGCGATGCGCAGGTCTTGCACGTCAAGCAAAGGGGCAGAAAGCGGCATGGCGGTCTATGCAGGGTGTGGGAGTCAGGCAAACAAAGGGCAAGGCAGCGCGCTAGCGATCGGCCTTGCGCGGATCGAGCGCGTCGCGCAGCGCGTCGCCCATGAAGGTCAGCAGCAGCAGCGTGCCCACCAGCACGCCGAAGGTGGACAGCGAGATCCACCACGCGTCGATGTTGTTCTTGCCCTGGCTGAGCAGCTCGCCCAAAGACGGGGTGCCCGGCGGCACGCCCAGGCCCAGAAAGTCCAGCGAGGTCAGCGCCAGAATGGCCGCGCTCATGCGAAAGGGCAAAAACGTGACCACGGGCGTGAGGCTGTTGGGCAGGATGTGGCGCCAGATGATGTGCCGGCTGGGCACGCCCATGGCGCGCGCGGCTTTCACGTAATCCAACTGGCGGTTGCGCAGAAACTCCGCGCGCACGTAGTCCGACAGGCCCATCCAGCCAAACAGGGCCAGCAGCACCAGCAGCAGGCCGATGCTGGGCGAGAGGATGGCGCTGAAGATGATGAGCAGGTACAGCTCGGGCATGGAGCCCCACACTTCGATGAAGCGCTGAAAGGCCAGGTCCACCTTGCCGCCAAAAAAGCCCTGCACCGCCCCGGCGGCCACGCCCAGCAGCACGCCCACGGCCGTCAGGGCCAGTGCAAACAGCACGCTGACGCGAAAGCCGTAAATAAGCTGCGCCAGCAAGTCGCGCCCCCGGTCGTCGGTGCCCAGCCAGTTGTCGCGGCTGGGCGGGGCGGGGTTGGGCGCTTGGGCAAAGTAGTTCAGCGTTTTGGCGCCATAGGGGTTGGGCGGGTAGATGGCCCAGTTGCCGGGCTTGGCCAGCTGGCTGCGGATGAAGGGGTCCAAGTAGTCGGTTTCGGTGTCGAAGTCGCCGCCGAAGGTGGTTTCGGGATAGCTTTGCAGCACGGGCACATACCACTGCCCGTCGTAGCGCACCAGCAGCGGTTTGTCGTTGGAAATCAGCTCGGCCATCAGGCTTAGCACCACCAGGGCCACGAACAGCACCAGGCTCCAAAAGCCCAGGCGGTTGCGCGCAAAGCGCTGCCAGGCGCGGCGCGCGGGCGAAGGCGCGGGCAGCGTGGCCTGCGGTGCAGCGGGTGTGGCGGGTGCGTCAGTCATGGGCGGCTCCTGGCACATGCCGATGCCACGGGCGCGGGTGCTGGAGCGGGTGCGTGCCGCGGACACGAGTCACTGCCATCGGCACGCCTTGCAGGTGCTGGCCACATCGGCGCGGCCGCTGTCACCCTGCCCGATGAAGGCCGCCAAATGCCGCAAAGTAACGCCAGGGGGCAGCTGCACCCGGGCAGGTGCCGGCGCCTGGGCGCGCTGGCCGCCAGGCAGCGCCAGGCCAGCCCGCCGCTGCCCCGCACTGGCACCCTGTTGGTTTCGATTCACAGGCATGGCTTGTGGATTGGCAAACACCCCAGCTCCCACCGAACTCACAGCAGCCGCATCTTCTGCGCGGCCTCGGTCAGCTCGTCGCGGAACTTGGGGTGGGCGATGGCGATGAGCGACTTGGCGCGCTGCTGCGCGGTGCGCCCGCGCAGCTGGGCCACGCCGTATTCGGTGACCACGTAGTCGATGTCGTTCTTGCTGGTGGTCACGTGCGTGCCGGGGTTGAGCACCGGGGCAATGCGCGAGATGGTGTCGTTCTTGGCGGTGGACGGCAGCACGATGAAGGCCTTGCCGCCACGGCTGCGGTTGGCCGCACGCACAAAGTCGGCCTGCCCGCCCGTGCCCGAATAGGGCTTGTAGCCTTGCGACTCGGAGCCGCACTGGCCCATGAAGTCGATCTGCATGGTGGCGTTGATGGCGATCAGATTGTCGTTCTGCCCGGCCAGGTAGGGGTCGTTGGTGAAGTCCACCGGGTGCATCTCCAGCGCCGGGTTGCGGTGCATGAACTGGTACAGCTTCTTGCTGCCCAGGCCAAAGGTGGCCACCATCTTGCCGGGCAGGTAGTTTTTGCGCCGGTTGGTCACCACCCCCGCTTCCACCAGGGTCATGATGCCGTCGCCAATCATCTCGGTGTGCACGCCCAGGTCTTTCTTGTCGGTCAGCTGCATCACCACGGCATCGGGAATGGCGCCGTAGCCGATTTGCAGGGTGGAGCCGTCGTCGATCATCTCGGCCACGTATTTGCCAATGGCCTGCTGCACGGGGCCGATCTGGGGCAGGCCCACTTCCATCACCGGCTCTTCGCTTTCCACCAGCGCGGCCACCTCGGAGATGTGGATGTGGCAGTTGCCATGCGCAAAGGGCACGTGGGGGTTGACTTCCAACACCACGGCGCGCGCTTTCTTGATGGCGGCCATGGTGTAGTCCGCCCCCAGGCTGAGGGAGAACCAACCGTGCTCGTCCATGGGCGAAGCCAGGGTGAACACCACGTCGGCGGGCAGCAGCCCGCGCTCGTACAGGGCGGGCATTTCGGAAAAGTACGAGGGGATGAAGTCAATCCAGCCTTCTTGACCGCCGGGGCGCGAGGCGCCGCCAAAAAAGTAGGCCACGTGGCGCACGTGGCGCGCGGTGTCGGGGTCGAAGTAGTCGTACTTGCGCACGGGCAGGATTTGCGAGACCGTCACGCCTTCAAATTCGCGCCGCTGGGCCGACAGCGCCGTCAGCAACGCCGGCGGCTCGGCCACGCCGGTGGGCACCACGATGGTGTCGCCGTTGCGCACATGGCGCAGGGCGTCGGCGGCAGTGCAGCGGCGCTCGCGGTACAAGCTGTCAAAGTGCATGGCAAAACTCCTTCATCAAGCAGCCGGTTCAATCAAACTTCACGCGCGGGTCCACCCACACATAGCACAGGTCAGACACCAGCTTGGTCACCAAGCCGATCAGCGTGAACAGATACAGCGTGCCCAGCACCACGGGATAGTCGCGCCGGATCACGCTTTCGTAGCTCAGCAGGCCCAGCCCGTCGAGCGAGAACAGCGTCTCGATCAGCAGCGAGCCGGTAAAAAACGCCCCGATGAACGCCGCCGGAAACCCGGTGACGATGGGAATGAGCGCGTTGCGAAACACGTGCTTGTACAGCACCTGCCGCTCACTCAAACCTTTGGCGCGGGCCGTGAGCACGTATTGCTTGCGGATTTCTTCCAAAAAGCTGTTCTTGGTCAGCATGGCCGTGACGGCAAAGCTGCCCAGCACCATGGCCGTGACCGGCAGCGTGATGTGCCACAGGTAATCCACGATCTTGCCCAGCGCGGACAGCTCGTGCCAGTTGGCTGACGTGAGCCCGCGCAGCGGAAACCATTGCAGCTGCCCGCCAAAGATGACCAGCAGCGCCAGCCCCAGCACAAAGCCTGGGATGGCGTAGCCGATGAGCACGATGAGCGTGGTGGCCAGATCAAAGCGCGAGCCCGCGCGCACCGCCTTGGCCACCCCCAGCGGCACGCTGATGAGGTAGCTGATGAAAAACGTCCAAAGCCCCAGGCTGATGGACACCGGCAGCTTTTCGCGGATGAGCTGCCACACGTCCTTGTTCTGGAAAAAGCTGCGCCCCAGATCAAAGCGCGCAAACTGCCCCAGCATCTGCACAAAGCGCTCGTGCGCGGGTTTGTCAAAGCCGTACAGCGCCTTGATCTCTTGCAGCCGCTGGGCATCCACCCCTTGCGCGCCCCGGTAGGCCATGCCCCCTTCGGCCCCCGTGCCACCCGCACCGGCGCGCGCTTCGGCCAGGTACTGCTCCACCGGCCCGCCGGGCACGAACTGAATCACCACAAAAGTCAGCAGCAGCACGCCCAGCAGCGTGGGAATCATCAGCAAAAGGCGCTTGAGAACATAGGCGGCCATGGACGCATCATATGCGCCCCCTGCCGGCGCATGGCCGGCGATCAGAAAGGCACGCCCACGATCACGCTGGACGCCTTGAACAGCGCCAGCACCGGCTCGCCTTCGGCCAAGGCCAGGGTGCATTCGCTCGTGCGGGTCATCAGCGCCGCCAGCGTGCCGCCGCCGGGCAGCGCCAGCGTCAGCTCGGTGTTCACCACCCCTGGCCGCACGCTCGCCACTGTGGCCGGCCACTGGTTACGCGCGGCAAAGCGGGCGCGGCCATCGGGCGGAGCAGCCACGATCACCGAGGCGGCATTGACCAGGGCAAACACCGGCTGTCCGGGCGCCAGGCCCAGCTCGTGCACGTCGCCCGGTGCCACGGCGGCCACCAGGGCGGGCAGGCCCGGCACGTGCAGCGTGACCAGATCGGTCACATCCCCAGACGCGATGTGCGTGACCGTGCCGAAAAATTGGTTGCGCGCGCTGGTGCGCATACCCATAGACTGAATCAGCGGCCAGTCTTGCAGCAGGCCGCTGCCCGCCTGCTGGTTGAGATGGTCCACGAAGCGCCGGTGTGCTTGCTCGATCAGGCGGAAATGGCGCACCAGCTGCTGGCCGCGCGCCGTCAGCCGCGTGCCGCCGCCGCCCCTGCCGCCGGCCAGGCGCTCGACCAGTGGCGTGCCTGCCAGTGTGTTCATGGTGTCGATGGCGTCCCAAGCGGCCTTGTAGCTCATCTTCATGGCCTTGGCCGCCTGCGTGATGGAGCCGCACTCGGCCACCCGTGCCAGCAGGGCCATGCGCCCGGCGCCGCCCAGGTTGTCGCCGTTCACCGTCATCCACACGGCGCCGCGCAGCGACAGGCGCTGCGCTGGCGCATCGGCTGGGGAAGGCGCATCAGGCCGGGGCATGGTCTGATTCATGAAAGTCGCACCTGAAATGCTATATTTAACATAGCTATAAACTCTTATGGATAGCGCGCAAATGGCCTTTTTCTTTATTAACCAACCAAGCCATGCACACAGCTTTGGCGGCAGGGCGGCGCGTGCTAGGGCGTGTTGACCCACCAGGTGCCCATGACCCAGCTTTCGGCCTGAAAGTACGGCGGCGTCACCTGGGGCACGTGCAGGCGGCGGGCGTTGTAGGCCATGCGGTGCACGGGGCTGTACCACTGCGGCAGCAGGTAGTGGCTGTGGCTCACCACGCGTTCCAGCGCGCGGCAGGCGGCCAGGTAGTCGGCATGGGTGGCCGCGCCCACCATGCGGGCGATGAGGCTGTCGATGGCGGGGTTTTTCACCCCGGCCATGTTGCCGGAATCTTCGGTGTCGGCCGCCTGGCTGCCAAACAGGTCGGCGTATTCCTGCCCGGGGTTGGGCGTGCCCTGGTAGGCCAGGCTGGTGATGTCGAAGTCGAACTTTTGCAGGCGCTGCTGGTACAGGGCAAAGTCCACGGGGCGAAAGCGCAGGGTGACGCCCAGTTTTTCCAGGTTGCGAATCCAGGGGGTGACGGTGCGCACGCCGCTTTCGTTGCTGTCCAGGTATTCCAGCACGAAGGGCTGGCCCTGGGCGTTGCGCAGGCTGCCGCCTTGCATGCGCCAGCCCGCTTGGCGCAGCAGCGCCTGGGCGCGGCGCAGGTTTTCGCGCAGGCCGCCCACGGTAGTGTCTTGCGGCGTGTCGGTGCGTGGCGGCGCGTAGGCGGGGCCAAAGGCGGCGGGCGGGATGTGGGCGCGAAAGGGTTCCATCAGCGCCAGCTCGGCCGCGCTGGGCGTGCCGGTGGCGGCGCAGGCGGTGTTGCCAAACAGGCCGTGCACGCGGCTGTAGCTGCCGTAGAACATTTGCCGGTTCATCCACTCGTAGTCGATGGCCAGGCCCAGCGCTTCGCGCACGCGCGCGTCTTGCAGCAGCGGGCGGCGCGTGTTGAGCACGTAGCTTTGAAAACCGGTGGGCAGCTGGTGGCGGAATTCGCCCTTGACCAGCTCGCCGCTGGCAAAGGCTTTGCCGGTCATCTGGCGCGCCCAGTCGCGGGCGGAAAAGACCTGCATCAAGTCGAACTCGCCCGCTTTCAGCGCCTCCAGCCGGGCGGTGTGGTCGCGGTAGATCTTGACTTCGATGCGGTCGAAGTTGAAGCGCCCGCGCTGCACGTTCAGATCGCGCGCCCAATAGTCGGGGTTGCGCACGTAGGTGATGTCTTTGCCGAACTTGACCGGGCCGATCTTGTACGGCCCGCTGCCCAGGGGCACGTCCATCACCACTTCGTTGAAGGGCTTGCCCTGCCCCCAGGCGCGGCTGAACACGGGCAGGCCGCCCACGGTCAGGGGCAGCTCGCGGTTGGGCTGCTTGAAGCGAAAGCGCACGGTGCGCGCATCCAGCACGTCCACCCCGGCCACGTCGATCAGCACGGTTTTGTAGCCGGGCGAGGTGTGCGGGCCGACCAGCGTGTCGTAGCTGTGCTTGACGTCTGCGGCCAGCACGGGGGTGCCGTCGTGAAAGCGCGCCTGCGCGCGCAGGCGGAAGGTGGCCGACAGGCGATCAGGCGCCACCTGCACGTCCTCGGCCAGCAGGCCGTAGGCAGCGCCGTCTTCGTCCAGCGAGCCGGTCAGCAGGCTGTCGAACATGAGCTGGGCCAGGTACGCCGGGGCGCTGCCGCGAATGGTGAAGGGGTTGTACTTGTCGAAAGTGGACACGCGCAGGTTGCTCACCAGGCGCAGCTCGCCGCCCTTGGGCGCGGCGGGGTTCACGTAATCGAAGTGGGCAAAGCCGGGCGGGTACTTCAGCTCGCCCCACAGGGCGTAGCCGTGGGCGGCCCAGGCGGGGGCGCACACAGCAAGTGTCAGGGCAACGGCAAGGGCACGCATGCGACAATTCTGCCGCTATTTTTAAAGGAGCTAACGCATGACCACCCCAACCGGCTTTCTGGCAGGCAAGAAGCTGCTGATCACCGGCGTGCTGTCCAACCGGTCCATCGCCTACGGCATTGCCAAGGCTTGCCGCGCGCAAGGCGCAGAGCTGGCTTTCAGCTACGTGGGCGAGCGTTTCAAGGACCGCATCACCGAGTTTGCTGCCGAGTTCGACTCCCAGCTGGTGTTTGACTGCGACGTGGCCAGCGACGAGCAGATCGAGCGCCTGTTTGCCGACCTGGGCGCGGCCTGGGGTAAGTTTGACGGCTTTGTGCACGCCATCGGCTTTGCCCCGCGCGAGGCGATTGCGGGCAACTTTTTTGACGGCCTCTCGCGCGAGAACTTCCGCATCGCGCACGACATCAGCGCCTACAGCTTTGCCGGCATGGCCAAGGCCGCCCTGCCCCACCTGAGCGACAAGGCTTCGCTGCTCACCCTGAGCTACCTGGGCGCGCTGCGCAGCATCCCCAACTACAACACCATGGGCCTGGCCAAAGCCAGCCTGGAAGCCAGCGTGCGCTACATGGCCGAGGCCCTGGGCAGCCGTGGCGTGCGCGTCAACGGCATCAGCGCCGGCCCCATCAAGACGCTGGCGGCCAGCGGCATCAAAGACTTTGGCAAGCTGCTGGGCTACGTGGCCAGCGCCGCGCCGCTGCGCCGCAACGTGACCATTGAAGACGTGGGCAACGTCGCCGCCTTCTTGCTGAGCGATCTGGCCGCCGGCGTGACGGCCGAGATCACCTACGTGGACGGGGGCTTTAGCCAAACGGCGGGCCTGAGCGCCGACATGGTGGGCTGAAAACGCCCGCCGCCCGCACACCTGGCGCAGCCTCTGCAAGGGCTGCGCTTTTTCATGTCCCGTGACCGCATGGCCCCTTCGCCCATCCCGTATTGGTCCACCCCTATATTCGCCCGCCCCTATGCCTGTTGACCGCCGCCGCCTGCTGAGCCTGCCCCTGATTGCCTGGCTGCCCTGGCGCGCCGGCACGGCGCAGGCCGCCAGCGCCCACACTGCCATCGGCCCTGCCCACCCGCCGCCCATGCAGCTGGCCGGCCGCTACCACCCCGGCCTGCGCCTGGCCGAATGGTGGGTGAGCGAAAAGTACGACGGCGTGCGCGCCTGGTGGGACGGGCACCAGCTGTTCACGCGCGGCGGCCACCCCATTGCCCTGCCCGAGGGCCTGACCAGCGGCTGGCCGCGCGTGCCCATGGACGGCGAGCTGTGGGCCGGCCACGGGCGCTTTGAACAGGTGCAGTCCGCCGTGTCGCGCCAGCAGCCCGACCCCCAGGCGTGGCAGGGCATCCGCTTCATGGTGTTTGACCTGCCCGCGCATGGCGGCCCATTTGACGCGCGCTTGCAGGCGCTGCAAGCCACGCTGGCGCGCGTGGGCAACCCGGCGCTGCAAGCGGTGGCGCAGCGCAAGCTGGCCACGCACGCGCAGTTGCAGGCGCTGCTGCGCCAGACGGTCCAGGCCGGCGGCGAAGGGCTGATACTGCACCGCGGCGCGGCCGAGCACCAGCGCGGGCGCAGCGCCGAGCTGCTCAAGCTCAAAGACCACGACGACGCCGAAGCGCGCGTGATGCGCCACATCCCCGGCAAGGGCAAGCACGCTGGCCGCCTGGGCGCGCTGCTGGTGCAAACGCCCGAGGGCAAGCAGTTTCGCCTGGGCAGCGGCTTGACCGATGCGCAGCGCGCCAATCCGCCGCCGGTGGGCAGCTGGGTGACTTACCGCTACCAGGGCGTGCACAAAGGCAGCGGCCTGCCGCGCTTTGCGCGCTTTGTGCGGGTCAGCGAAGCGCCCGCGCCTTGAAAGCGATGAACGCAGAGGTCGAAGGTGCGAAGTTGCTTCCAAAATAATAGCTGCTTGCGCTTGTCTTTATTGCGCAAACGGCCTTTTTTACCCTAAACCTCTTCGGCCCAGTCCCTGCGCAGCGTCAGACAAAACGGGCCAGCGCCTGGCCGGTGTGGGTGCCGGCGCGCACCACGTCTTCAGGCGTGCCGGCGGCGGCGATGCGCCCGCCCGCGTCGCCGCCTTCGGGGCCTAGGTCGATGATCCAGTCGGCCTCGGCGATCAAATCCAGATCGTGCTCGATGACGATGACGCTGTGCCCGCCATCGACCAGGCGGTGCAGCACGCGGATGAGCTTTTCCACATCCGCCATGTGCAGGCCCACGGTGGGCTCGTCCAGCACGTACAGGGTGTGGGGGGCTTTGTTGCCGCGCTTGGTGACGTCATCGCGCACCTTGGCCAGCTCGGTCACCAGTTTGATGCGCTGGGCTTCGCCGCCGCTGAGCGTTGGGCTGGGCTGGCCCAGGGTGAGGTAGCCCAGGCCCACGTCTTTGAGCAGTTGCAGCGGGTGGCTGATGGCGGGCATGCTGGCGAAGAAGTCCACCGCCTCGTCCACTTCCATGCGCAGCACGTCGCCAATGCTTTTGCCGCGCCAGGTGGCGCTGAGGGTTTCGGGCGAAAAGCGCGCGCCGTGGCAGGTGTCGCAAGGCACTTTCACGTCGGGCAAAAAGGCCATTTCCACGGTGCGCATGCCCTGGCCTTCGCAGGCGGGGCAGCGGCCTTCGCCGGTGTTGAAGGAAAAGCGCCCCGGCCCCCAGCCGCGCGCCTTGGCCTGCAAGGTGTCGGCAAAGAGCTTGCGCACGGTGTCCCAAAAGCCGATGTAGGTGGCGGGGCAAGAGCGCGGGGTTTTGCCGATGGGGGTTTGGTCCACTTCCAGCACGCGGTCGATGCGCTCAAAGCCCTTGAGGCCGGTGCAGCCGTGCAGGGGCGGGGCTTTGCCTGCGTCCATGGCGGCGCGCCCGGCCTGGGTGGCGCGCTGGCCCACCCAGGCGGCCACGTTGTGCAGCAGCACGTCGCGCGCCAGGGTGGACTTGCCCGAGCCGCTGACGCCGGTGACAGCCACCAGCCGTTGCAGGGGCACGGCAGCGTCCACCTTTTGCAGGTTGTGCAGCTGCGCGCCCAGCACGTGCAGGCGGGGTGTGTCGGCATCGACTGCGCGGCGCGGCTGCATGGGGTGGCGCATGGCCTGGCGCAGGTAGCGCCCGGTGAGCGAGTCGGGCGCGGCGGCCAGGTCGGCGGCGCTGCCCTGGGCCACCACGCGGCCGCCGCGCACGCCGGCGCCGGGGCCAATGTCGATCAGGTGCTGGGCGCGGCGGATGGTGTCTTCGTCATGCTCCACCACCACCAGGGTGTTGCCCTGGCGGCTGAGGGTGTGCAGGGCGTTCAGCAGGATGTGGTTGTCGCGCGCGTGCAGGCCGATGGTGGGCTCGTCCAGCACGTAGCACACGCCTTGCA
>JAUNHQ010000075.1 GCA_030535425.1 Pseudomonadota bacterium
TCTTTCACCTCCACATCGGCCAGGCCCACCAGGGTGAAGCTGGGCAGGCCGTTGGCCAGATGCACCTCCACGGTGACGGGCGGCGCGGTGAGCCCCAGCAGGGCACGGCTTTGGAGCAGGCAAAGGCCCATGGTGTGCAAGTTCCCTTTTTTGGTGCGATGGGTGGTGCGGGTGGGCCAGCCCCATGGCACGGATGTGGTGCAGCCAGCGGTGGCGGCGTGGCGTGGGTGCAATGTACCGCGTTACGGCGGGTGCGTCAGTGGCGCCAGGGGTTTGGCACGCTCTGTGCTTGATGGGGTGTGCAAGGGCCGTCTGCCGGTGTGCTCCGCGCACAGGGGTAGGTTGGTATTTCAAGAGAAAAACTGCATTTGCGCTTGTCTGTAAAGCGCAAGCAGCTATCAAAAAGGAAGCATCATGAAGCTGGTTACCGCCATCATCAAGCCCTTCAAGCTGGACGAGGTGCGCGAGGCGCTGTCGGCGCTGGGCGTGCAGGGCATCACCGTGACCGAGGTCAAGGGCTTTGGCCGGCAAAAGGGCCACACCGAGCTGTACCGGGGCGCCGAGTACGTGGTGGATTTTTTGCCCAAGGTGAAGGTGGAAACCGCCGTGGACGAAGACATCGCCGAGCGTGTGGTGGAGGCCATCGAGGCTGCCGCGCGCACCGGAAAGATTGGCGACGGAAAGATTTTCGTGTCCGAGCTGACGCAGGTGCTGCGCATCCGCACGGGCGAAACCGGCGCGCAGGCGCTGTAAGGCCTTCGGCTTTTTCCCCTTCTTTTCTTCTTACTTCATGCCTTTATCCCAAGCGAGTTTGTCATGACCTCTTTGCGCTCACTTTCTCTTGCCAGCCTGGGGCTGCTGCTGGGCAGCGGCGCGGCGCTGGCGCAGTCCGCGCCCGAAGCGGCCGCCGCCGTGGCAGCTGTGGCCGAAACCGCGCAGGCCGCCCCGGCCATCAGCGCCGGCGACACGGCCTGGATGCTCACTTCGACCTTGCTGGTGATCCTGATGATCACCCCCGGCCTGGCCTTGTTTTACGGCGGCCTGGCGCGCGGCAAGAACATGCTCAGCGTGCTGATGCAGGTGTTTTGCGTGTTCTCGCTCGTCAGCATCTTGTGGGTGCTGTACGGCTACAGCCTGGCCTTTACCGGCGAGGGCAAGTTCGTCGGCGGGCTGGACAAGCTGTTTCTCAAAGGCGTCACGCAAGACACCGTGGGCGCGCTGGCCACCGTGCCGGAATACGTGTTCGTGGCCTTTCAGGGCACCTTTGCCGCCATCACCGTGGCCCTGATCGTCGGCGCCTTTGCCGAGCGCATCCGCTTTGGCGCGGTGATGCTGTTTTCCGCCCTGTGGTTCACCCTCAGCTACGCGCCCATGGCCCACATCGTGTGGGGGGGCGGCCTGCTGGCGCAAGACGGCGCGCTGGACTTTGCCGGCGGCACCGTGGTGCACATCAACGCAGGCATTGCCGGCCTGGTGGGGGCCTACATGCTGGGCAAGCGCATCGGCTTTGGCCGCGAAGCCTTCACGCCGCACAGCCTGACGCTGACCATGGTGGGCGCCTCGCTGCTGTGGGTGGGCTGGTTTGGCTTCAACGCCGGCTCGGCCGGCGCGGCCAACGCGCAAGCGGGCCTGGCCTTCGTCAACACCGTGGTGGCCACTGCTGCGGCCACGCTGGCCTGGTGTGCGGGCGAAGCCATGCACAAGGGCAAGGCCTCGTCGCTGGGCGCCGCATCGGGCGCGGTGGCCGGCCTGGTGGCCGTGACCCCGGCAGCCGGCTTCGTGGGCCCCATGGGCGCCATCGTCATCGGTGCGGTCGCGGGCTTTGTCTGCATCTGGGGGGTCAGCGGCCTCAAGCGCATGCTGCGCGTGGATGATGCGTTCGACGTGTTCGGCGTGCACGGCGTGGGCGGCATCGTCGGCGCCATCCTCACCGGCGTATTCGCCGCCCCGTCGCTGGGCGGCACCGGCGGCGCCGACGCGGCCACCTTCAGCATGGGCGCGCAGGTGTGGATCCAGATCAAGAGCGTGCTGTTCACCTTCGTCTGGGCGGGTGTGGTGTCGTACCTGTGCTTCAAGGTGACCGACCTGCTGCTGGGCCTGCGCGTGAGCGAAGAAGCCGAGCGCGAGGGCCTGGACATCAGCAGCCACGGCGAGACGGCGTACAGCCGCTGATCCCCATACGCTGTGCGCAAGCCCCGCTCCGGCGGGGTTTTTTTATGAATGTTTTATGGCATTTGCGCTTGTTATATAAGGTTTTTATGCTGCTAATAGAGTAGCAATTGC
Organism: Pseudomonadota bacterium; assembly: GCA_030535425.1. GTDB lineage: Bacteria > Pseudomonadota > Gammaproteobacteria > Burkholderiales > Burkholderiaceae_C > Ottowia. The sequence continues at coordinate 2,284 of JAUNHQ010000075.1, forward strand.
ATACCCATACATCACCGCCGCAGCGATTACCATTGCCGCCATGGATGCCGCGCTTGAAACCCTGATTGACAAGCTGCGCCTCGCCGCTGAGCGAAGGCGCCCGCTACGTGTGCGCGGGGGCGGCACCAAGGATTTCTATGGCCAACGCCTGCATGGCGAGTTGCTGGATGTGCGGCCTTTGGCTGGCATCGTCAGCTACGAGCCGAGCGAGCTGGTGGTGACGGTGCGCGCGGGCACGCGCCTACGCGAGCTGGAGGCGTTGCTGGCCGAGCAGCGGCAGTACCTGGCTTTTGAGCCGCCGCGCTTTGGCGCGGCCAGCACCGTGGGCGGCATGGTGGCGGCGGGGCTGTCTGGCCCCGCGCGTGCCAGCGTGGGGGCGGTGCGCGATTACGTGCTGGGCGTGCAAATGCTCAATGGCCGTGGCGAGCTGCTCACCTTTGGCGGCCAGGTGATGAAGAACGTGGCGGGTTATGACGTCAGCCGCCTGATGGCGGGCAGCCTGGGCACGCTGGGGGTCATCACGCAAGTCAGTCTCAAGGTCATGCCCCTGCCGCCGGCCGAATGCACGCTGGTGTTTGAATTGAGCGAAACCAGCGCCCGCCAGCAGCTCAACCGCTGGGGCGGCCAGCCCTTGCCGCTGAACGCCAGTTGCTGGATGGGCGGGCAGCTGGCCGTGCGCTTGCGCGGCGCGCAGGCGGCGGTGGCTGCGGCGTGCAAGCTGATGGGCGGCCAGCTGCTGGATGAAACGCGCGCGCAGCAGCAATGGGCCGCGCTGCGCGATCAGCGCCTGCCGCATTTCCGCCTGGGGCTGGGCGAGGCGCTGTGGCGCGTGAGCGTGCCCGATACCGCCACGCCGCTGAACCTGGGGCCCACGCTGGTGGAGTGGCACGGCGCGCAGCGCTGGATCAAGGCCACGCCGCAAGACGCGCTGCGCGTGCGCGAGGCCGCCGCGCGGGCGGGCGGGCACGCCACGCTGTTTCGCGGTGGCGATGGTCACACGCCCGTGTTCACGCCGCTGTCCGCGCCGCTGGCGCGCATTCACGCGGCCTTGAAACAGTCGTTTGACCCGGCGGGCATTCTGGAGCCTGAACGCATGGGCCTGGGTGGTTGACGCGTGCGGCGCGGGCTGCGCCCAAAGGAGACAAGTGGCATGGGCAAGGGAAACGAGGCGTGGATAGGCATGGCAGCCGGGCGGCCTGCGGGCGCGCCGATACGCGTGCTCATGGTGTGCATGGGCAACATCTGCCGCAGCCCCACGGCGCACGGCGTGCTGCAAAAGCGGCTGGAGGATGCGGGGCTGGCCGGGCGCGTGCAGGTGGATTCGGCAGGCACGCACGGCTACCACGTGGGTGCGCCGCCTGACGAGCGTGCGCAGGCGCACGCAGCCCGGCGCGGTTATGACCTGAGCGCCCAGCGTGCGCGGCAGCTGGTGGCGCGCGACTTCGACGACTTTGACCTGGTGCTGGTCATGGATGCCGCCAACGAACGCGCGGCGCGCGCCGTGTGTCCGCCTGCGGCGCGTCACAAGCTGCATCGCCTGACCGACTTTTGCACTCGCCATGCCGCCCATGAGGTGCCTGACCCCTACTACGGAGGGCAGGCGGGTTTTGAGCATGTGCTGGATTTGGTCGAAGATGCCTGCGAAGGGCTTCTCAGGCGGCTGTCGCCTGGGTAGCGGGCGGGTGCATGGCAGCCCTTAAGATGGCCTGTGCGTTGAGTGTCCGTTTGGTATCCATCCACTTTTCTTCTCAGGAGGATTCACCCATGAGCACGCTGAACCGGCCTGCCGCCACGGATCAAGCCTTGACTTTTTCGCGCCGCCGCCTGTTGTCGGTAAGCGGTGGGGCACTGGCCGCGGGGCTGCTGGCGGGGGCGCCGGTACGCGCGCAAATGGGCAGCGGTGACAGCTACCAGCCTCAGAGCGGCCAGGCGGGCAAGGATGTGATTTGGGTGCCCACACCCGATGAGCTGGTCACACGCATGCTGCAACTGGGCGGCGTGACCAAGCACGATTTCGTGATGGACCTGGGGGCGGGCGACGGCAAGATCGTCATTGCCGCGGCCAAGCAGTTTGGCGCGCGCGGCCTGGGGCTGGAATACAACCCTGAGATGGTGGCCCTGGCCCAGCGCCTGGCGCGCGAGGCGGGTGTGGCGGACAAGGCCAAGTTTGAGAAAGCGGACATTTTCGAGTCCGACTTTTCCAAGGCCGATGTCATCACCATGTACCTGCTGCCTTCGCTCAATCTCAAGCTGCGCCCCACGCTGATGCAGCTCAAGCCTGGCACGCGGCTGGTCACCCATGCGTTCACCATGGGCGGCTGGCAGCCGGACGAAACCTCGCGCGCCCGTGGCGCTAGCGCCTACTTGTGGCTGGTGCCAGCCAATGTCAGCGGCCGCTGGCGTCTGAGCTATCCGCAGGGCGGGCGTCGCACGCAGGTGATGGTGGATGTCACGCGCCAGCATTTCCAGTTCCCGCAAGGCTCGGTGGCCCTGGGCGAAGCCGAAAGTTCGCTGCGCGATGCCCGCGTCATGGGCGATCGCGTGCGCTTTGCCTTCACCGGCACCGATGGTGTGCTGCGCACTTTCCATGGCAAGGTCAGCGGTGCGCGCATCGAGGGGCAGGTCAGTGATGGCCGCCGCAGTGACGCTTTCACCGCGGAGCGTCAGGGTGAAGCAGGCAGAATCGAAACCTCGGATTGAGCGTCAGACAGGCGCGCCATCGGCGCGTGCAAGCGAGGGTTGTTTCACTGGCTACTATCAATAAAATAGCTGCTTGCGCGCGATGGACAAGCGCTAGGGCGTGTTCACCCTATTTTTGCCAGATGCGTTGTGATTGAAAGGGGCCAGTGGCAAGGCGCCAAACGAAGCTGGGGTGAGGCCCCAGCGAGGCTTGGCAACGCGGCCAATGGCCCCTTTCAACCACAACCCGAAGGGAACGGGGTGAAAACCGCGCCACTCGTCGTTTGCACTCCTAGCCAAGGCGGGCCGCCTTGGCGTCGTCGTGACGCCTAGATTGGCACGGTTTTCACCCCGTTCGCACTGGCAAAAATAGTGTGAACACGCCCTAGAGGCCTAAAACATGCTGAATGCTGAACACTGCTCCCCACAAATCGTTGCAACGCGCCGCTGGCTGCTGGGCGGCGCTTGGGTGGCTGTGGCGTGGGCGCTGGGCGGCTGCGCCAGCAAACCCGCCCCGCGTGCCAGCGCCGGTGCGCGCACGGCAAGGCGGTCTTCAGTGCAGCCCGTGCCGCCCACCCAGACGCCGCTGGATTTGCCCCCCGCCGGGCGGGAAGCCAGCGTGGCCCAGGCCATGCTGCTGGTCAACACGCCTTACCGCTATGGCGGCAATACGCCCGAAGGCGGCTTTGATTGCAGCGGGCTGGTGCACTACGTGTTCGGCCAGCTGGCGCAGGGCACGCCAGCGGCCAGCCGCCTGCCGCGCAGCACGGCGCAGTGGGCGGCTGTGACCGTGCCGGTGGACGAGGGGCGGCTGCAACGGGGCGACCTGGTGTTCTTCAACACCACGGGCCGCCCGTTTTCGCACATGGGCATTTATGTGGGGGCGGGGCAGTTTGTGCATGCCCCCTCATCAGGCGGCACGGTGCGCAAGGACAGCGTGGACAGCCGCTACTTTGGCCCGCGCTACCAGGGCGCACGGCGCGTGTTCGCCCTGGGGTAGCGGGGGCGGGCGCGGGCGGGACAGGACCGCCCCGATGCGCAGCGCGGATTACAGCCCGGCAGCGGCGCGCAGCACGGCGGCCTTGTCGGTGCGCTCCCAGCTGAACTCGGGCTCGTCACGGCCAAAGTGGCCGTAGGCGGCGGTTTTGCTGTAGATGGGGCGCAGCAGATCCAGCATTTGAATGATGCCCTTGGGGCGCAGGTCAAAGTGCTTGCGCACCAGCTGGGCGATCTTCTCGTCGGCGATCTTGCCCGTGCCTTCGGTGTAGACGGTGATGTTCATCGGCTCGGCCACGCCAATGGCGTAGGCCACCTGAATCTGGCACTGGCGCGCCAGCCCGGCGGCCACGATGTTCTTGGCCACGTAGCGGGCGGCGTAGGCGGCTGAGCGGTCGACCTTGGTGGGGTCTTTGCCGCTGAAGGCGCCGCCGCCGTGTGGGCAGGCGCCGCCGTAGGTGTCCACGATGATCTTGCGGCCCGTCAGGCCACAGTCGCCCTGCGGGCCGCCAATGACAAAGCGCCCGGTGGGGTTGATGAGGTACTTGGTGTTTTGCAGCCACTCGGCGGGCAGCACGGGCTTGATGATTTCCTCGATCACCGCCTCGATAAAGCTGGCCTTCATCTTGGTGGGCGATTCGCTCTGGTCGGGGCTGTGCTGGGTGGAGAGCACCACGGTGTCGATGCTGTGGGGCTTGCCGTCCACGTAGCGCATGGTCACCTGGCTTTTGGCGTCGGGCCGCAAAAAGGGCAGCTTGCCTGATTTGCGCAGCTGCGCCTGGCGCTCCACCAGGCGGTGGGCGTAGTAAATGGGCGCGGGCATCAGCTCGGGCGTTTCGTCGCAGGCGTAGCCAAACATCAGGCCCTGGTCGCCCGCGCCGGTGTTCAGGTGGTCGTCGCTGGCGTGGTCAACGCCCTGGGCGATGTCGTTGCTCTGCTTGTCGTAGCACACCATCACGGCACAGCCCTTGTGGTCAATGCCGTATTCGGTGTTGTCGTAGCCAATGCGGGCGATGGTGTCGCGCGCCACCTGGATGTAGTCGACATTGGCGTTGGCGCTGATTTCGCCCGCCAGCACCACCAAGCCGGTGTTGGTCAGCGTTTCGGCGGCCACGCGCGCGCGCGGGTCTTGGGCGAGGATGGCATCCAAAATGGCGTCGGAAATCTGGTCGGCCACCTTGTCGGGGTGGCCTTCAGAGACGGATTCGGATGTGAAGAGAAAGCTGTTGGCCAGTTCCATTTGAATAAACTCCTGCGGTTTGAAAACGATGCGTTGCCAAACCCTAGGGAGAACTGGCGAACGCTTTAGCAGTACTTGTTTAACGTCGCCCTGCAAGTAGTTCCGTAACTCGGCGACCGCGCGATTTTAGTTCACCCCTGCCTCATGCTGACTTTGTACCGCCTTGTTTCGCGCTGGCCCCTGTGGCTTTTGCACGCGCTGGGCGCTGCGCTGGGTTGGCTGACCTGGGCGCTGTCGCCCACTTACCGCCGCCGCATTGCGCACAACGCCGCGCAGGCGGGCTACCGCTTGGCCCAGGTGCGCGCGTGCGTGGCCCATGCCGGGCGCATGGTGGTCGAAATGCCGCGCCTGTGGTTTGGCCCGCCCGTGCCCGTGCACTGGCCCGATGACCTGGCGCTGCTGGACGCGGCCTATGCCGCAGGCAAAGGCGTGGTGTTCATGACGCCGCACCTGGGCTGCTTTGAGATCACCGCGCAGGCCGTGGGCGAGCGCTACCGCACGCGCTACGGCCCCATCACCGTGCTGTTTCGCCCCCCGCGCCAGGCCGCGCTGCGCCAGGTGCTGCAAACCGCCCGCCAGCGCGAAGGGCTGGAAACCGCCCCCACCACGCTGGCCGGTGTGCGCCAGATGATCAAGGCCCTGCGCGCGGGCCGCGCCGTGGGCCTGCTGCCCGACCAGGTGCCGCCTGAGGGGCAGGGCGTGTGGGCGCCCATGTTTGGCCAGAACGCCTACACCATGACCCTGGCCGCGCGCCTGGTGCTGCAAACCGGCGCCACGCCGCTGCTGACCTGGGGCGAGCGCCTGCCGCGCGGGGCGGGTTTCAAGCTGCACTTCAGCGCCCTGGCCGAACCCTTGAGCGCCGATCTGGACACCGCCGTGGCCCAGATCAACCGCGCCATGGAAGCGCTGATTCGCCAATGCCCTGGGCAGTACCTGTGGGGCTATGGCCGCTACAAGCAGCCCAGGGGGCAGCCGTGATGCGCCTGGCGCTGTGGCTGATGCGCCAGCTGGCGCGCCTGCCACTGCCCGTGCTGCGCGCACTGGGCGCGGGGCTGGGCCAGGTGCTGTACCTGCTGGCGCGGCGCAGGCGGCACATTGCGCTGACCAATTTGCGCCTGTGCTTTCCGCAATGGACCCAGGCGCAGCGCCACACCGTGGCGCGCCGCAGTTTCGTGGCCTTTGCACAGACGTTTTTGGACCGCGCCTGGGTCTGGCACGCCCCGCCCGAAGTGGTGCGCCAGCGCATTCGCCTGACCGGCGCGGTGGATGAGCTGCGCCAGCCCCAGGCCGCCGTGTTGTTTGCCCCGCACTTTTACGGCATGGACGCTGGCGGCGCGGCCATCATGCAGCAGGCCGTGCGCACGGGCGGCAGCATCTACAGCCCGCAGAAAAACCCCGTGCTGGACGCCTGGGTGCGCGCCGGGCGCGAACGCTTTGGCGACGTGGTGCTCATCAACCGCCAGGGCGGCGTCAAGCCCGTCATCAAGTCACTGCGCGAAGGGCGCTATCTGTACCTGCTGCCCGACATGGACCTGGGGCCGCAGGAATCGGTCTTCGTGCCCTTTTTCGGGGTGCCTGCCGCCACCGTGCCCGCGCTGCCCCGTCTGGCGCGGCTGGGCCAGGCGCGCGTGGTGCCCACCGTTACGCGCATGACGCGGCACGGCTACGAGGTGCAGGTGCACCCGGCCTGGGCCAACTACCCCAGCGCCGACGCCGTTGCCGACACGGCGCTGATGAACCAGCGCCTGGAAGAATGGATACGCGCCATGCCCGAGCAGTACTACTGGGTGCACAAGCGTTTCAAAACCCGCCCGCCGGGGGCGGCGGATGTGTATGCGCCGTTCTCATGAATCCAGAATAAAAAAGGCCATTTGCGCGCGTCTCATAAGAACTTTATGCTACTAATTTAGTAGTGATGCGTGCATGCGCGCAAGGCTTGTGAGCCTTGTCACGTTTATTCGGAGTCGGTGACATTTGCCTACGTGCGGCCGGGCAAGGGCTACCTAGAATGGCCCGCCTGCTGCATGCGCCGCACGGCGTGCTTTTGGTTGGGATGCTGGTTTGCATCTTGCGCATGCATGGCGCCAGGGGCCACGGGCGCCCTTGAAAAGCGCGTGGTGCAGTCAGGCGCCATGCCCGCATGCCAGGGCAGGAGGTATTTGCCATTTCCACGACATTCCCACGCACCCGCGCGCCAGAGGCGGTTCACGCCGCACTGGCCTACAACCCTGCGCTCGATGGCTTGCGCGCCGTGGCCATTGCGCTGGTCATCTTTTCGCATGCCCACGCGCCGCTGTTTGAAGGCGCTTTTTACGGCGTGGACGTGTTTTTCGTCCTCAGCGGTTTTCTCATCACGTCTTTGCTGCTGCAAGAGCTGGGCCGCAGTGGCCGCGTGGATTACTGGCGCTTTTACCGCCGGCGCTTTTACCGGTTGATGCCGGCGCTGGTGCTGTTTCTGGCGGCCTACTGTCTGCTGGCGCCCTGGCTGTGGCCCGAACTGACCGACGTGTACAGCGACGCGCTGCTGTCGCTGCTGTATCTGGCCGATTACGGCATCGCGTTTTTTGACAACCCCAACACGCTGCTGCACATGTGGTCGCTGGCGGTGGAAGAGCATTTCTATTTGATCTGGCCACCCTTGCTGGCGCTGCTGGTGCACCGCGTGCCGCATGGCCAGCGGTGGCGCGCCATTGCGCTGCTGCTGCTGTTGGCCTGGGCCTGGCGTGTGCTGTGGGTGGTGCGCGGACAGGCGTTTTACGAGATCTTCTTTCGCTTCGACACGCGCGCCACGGGCCTGCTGCTGGGCAGCCTGCTGGCCGCGCTGGTGCTGGAGCAGCCGCGCTGGTTTCAGGTGCTGCGCGCGCGCTTGCCGCACACCCTGTGGCTGGTGCCGGTGGCTGTGCTGCTCATGGGGCAAGCATGGGATGACATGAACGTCATGGTCTGGGGCATGAGCGTGGTGGAGCTGGCTTCTGCCGCCGTGCTGCTGGCGGTGCTGCCCCCTGCGCGGGGGGCGCTGCATGAAATGCTCAGTGCCCGGCCGCTGGTGTGGGTAGGCCGTCTGTCTTATGGCATCTACCTGTGGCATTACCCGGTGGTGCGCTATTTGCGCGCGGATCTTCCCTGGCAGCTGACCGTGGTGCTGGGTTTCGCCATGTCGCTGGCATTGGCCGCACTGTCTTACTACACCGTCGAGCGCTGGGCGTTGCGCAGGCGCGATGCGGCTGGCCAGCAGCCCCCCCAGCCACGCACGGGCGTGCCCGCCCCGCCAGCCGAAGGCGCGGGCCCCGTGCAGGTGCTGGCGCCACAGCCGCTGGCCTGCGGGGCGGCGGCCAGCGTCTTGCAGCAGGCGTTGACCAGCGCAGCCATGGGCACATGCGTGCAGACGACCTCGGCCAGCCCGTCTGCCGGCATGCGGCGGCCTGCCCGGCTGGCTGCTGGCACCTATTCGCTCGCACACCGCATGTCCTATGGGCCGCGACGGGCCTACAGCCCGGAGCTCTTGCCTGCCATGGCCTTGCCCGCGCCCTACATGGCGTGACTTATGGCCTGGTTCGGCCTGGCCGTTGCACCTGGCATGGGCTGCACGCGTGATAGGCTTGCGCCGGCTGTCCACGCTGGCGCGGCCAGCCCATGCGAAATATTTGCGATGACTGTTCAGCTCTATGCCCACAATGGCCACGAATGCCTGATGTTTCATGACCTGGTGGAAGAGGGCGCCGAAGTGGTGCAGTCCAACCAGTTCATCGTGCGGCACGGCAATCACATGGCCGTGATCGACCCCGGCGGCATCATTACCTACAACGCCATCTTCCTGCAGCGCATGCGGCACTTCCCGCAGTCGAAGGTGGAATACATCATTGCCTCGCATGCCGACCCGGACGTGGTGGCATCGCTCAACCGCTGGCTGGTGCAGACAGAGTGCAAGCTGGTCATCCCTTCGCTGTGGTCGCGCTTTGTGCCGCACTTTTGCACGCAGACGCAGAATCTGCCCGGACGCTTGGTGACGGTGCCTGACCGGGGCGGCATCCTGCCCCTGGGCGATACGCACCTGGCCGTGCTGCCCGCACACTTTCTTCACTCCGAAGGCAACTTCCACTTCTACGACCCGGTGGCCAAGATCTTGTTTTCTGGCGACCTGGGCGCTTCGCTGGTGAGTAATGCCAAGGCGGGCCGGCCGGTGCAGGACTTTGACGCGCACATTCCCCGCATGCGTGGCTTTCATCGCCGCTACATGAGCTCGCGCCAGGTGGTGCAGTACTGGGCCAACATGGTGCGCGGGCTGGACATTGACATGATCGTGCCCCAGCACGGCGCGTTCTTTGTGGGCAAGGCCATGGTGAAACGCTTCATCGACTGGGTGGAGCACGAAGAATGCGGGCTGGACTTGCTGTCGCAAGCCAACTACCGGCTGCCCACGCAGAAACTGACCTGAGCACCCGGCTCCGGGGGCGCCCGTTGCCTGCATGCGCTTTCACCTGGGCTTGAGCCGTGGCGTCATGAACCTCGCTGCTGCCAGAACCTGACAGCATGCCATGTCACACTGATTCCCCCTTTCACCCAAGCTCAGGAGTTGCGCCATGTCCCTCACCTTCTACACCAACCCCATGTCGCGCGGCCGCGTCGCCCGCTGGATGCTGGAAGAAACCGGCCTGCCCTACGACACCGTGCTGCTCGATTACGGCACCAGCATGAAAGCGCCCGAATACCGCGCCATCAACCCCATGGGCAAAGTGCCCGCGCTCAAGCACGGCGATACCGTCATCACCGAAGTGGCCGCCATTTGCCTGTATCTGGCCGATTTGGCGCCCGAGAAAAAACTCGCCCCGCCCGTGGGCACGCCCGAGCGCGGCACGTATTACCGTTGGATCAGCTTCATGGCCCCGCTGGAGCAATTGATGGTGGCCAAAGCCAACGGCTCTGCCCTGCCCAAGCCGGAAATGGCCGGTTTCGGCACCGAGCAAGACCTGCTCGACACGCTGGAAGCCGCCTTGAAAGACCGCGACTATTTGGCCGGCGACAGCTTCACCGCCGCCGATTTGCTGGTGGCTGCGTATGTGGGCTGGTATTTGCAGTTCAAATTGCTGGAGCCGCGCCCGTCCTTCGTCGCTTTTGCCGAGCGCCACGGCCAACGCCCGGCCGCGCAGCGCGCCGATGAAATTGACGGCGCGCTGCTGGCGCAGCAAAAAGCATAAAAGCACGCCAAACCGCCCGGCAACACCGGGCGGTTTTTCATTAAACGGCTTTAGCGCTTGGATTACAAATCAAACGACTGCACCACATTCACGTGCAGGCGCAAAGAGATTTTCTATCCGCGACTTGACCGCACTCGAAGACCTGCACCACCAGGGTATTGCCAGCGCCCTGATAGAAGAAATCAAAACCATTGCGCAGGGCATGACCATCACAACTCATGACCGGCCAAACCGCGATGATCAGGGGCGAAATCACCAAGGGCTTGAAGAATTGGCAGCGACAACTCTTGGGGCAAAATAAACCACACAGGGCTCCCAAAATTCTTTGGATAACCCTTATTTTTTTCATTATCGCCATTCCCATCGCATTGCCAGCCGATGCGTTCCATCTTCCCACACACCCCAAGATGCAGAAAAATCGTTCAGGTTGTAAATTATTTCTTTAACCTGAAAGTTTTTTTGGTTCACTTCGTTTGGAGTTGGCATACTAAAACTCCTAAGTAAAATAAAGGGTGTAAACTCTAATAGACGGAGGCACCATGCAAGCCATTTATATCACCCTTTGCATTCTCGGCACCGCGCTGCCACTGAGCCAGTTTGCGCCGTGGCTGGCCGATTATGGTGTGAATATGCCGTTGCTTATGCAGCAAATTGCCGCCGACCGCTTATCGGCTTTCGCATGGCTGGATGTTCTGGTATCGGCAGGGGTGCTGATGGTGTTTGTGCTGACTGAAAGCCACCGCCTGCGTATGCGCCACGGCCCTTGGGCCTTGCTGGGCTTGGGCGTTGGCGTGTCGCTTGCCTTGCCGCTGTTTTTACTGCTGCGCGAGCGGCATGTGCAGCGCCTTGACGCCCAGGAGCGCCCCTGATGCCCACCACCCACATTGCCCTGCTGCGCGGTGTGATGCCGAGCGGCAAAAACGCCGTGAAGATGGCCGCGCTGCGCGAAGTGCTCACGCAAGGCGGTTTTGCCGATGTGCGCACCTGGATTCAAAGCGGCAACGTGGCGCTGACGACGGATTTGAGCGCGCAGGACACCGCGCGCGAGGTGCGCCGCCTGATTCATGAAAAGCTCGGGCCGGATTTACCCGTCATCGTCAAAACCCCGCGCCAGTTGCAGGCCGTGCTGGCCAAAAACCCATTTGCCGATGGCCGCCATGACATCAAGCGCGTGTTCGTGGCGCTGGCCAATGAGCCACTGGATGCAGCCTGCGCCCGCGCGCTGCTGGCGCAGGACTGTGGCGATGAGCAACTGGCCATCACCGAAGCAGCGGCTTACCTCTACATCCCCGGCAGTGCTGCGCGCAGCCGTCTGGGCCTGCCGCTGCTGGAAAAGAGCTTTGGCCTTGCCATGACCACCCGCAACCTCAATACCCTCAGCAAAATGGCCGGTTTTTAGGCAAGCGCCAAGTTTGATTTCGCTCAGCGTCTTGTCATATGGGCTGCCTATGATGAATTGACGGGTTTGTCCGTTTCATCGCAAGGAGATCATCATGGCCGTGACGCCGTTTTTCATGCCCTCAAGCAACCTTCTGGGCGCTGGCGCGCTGGAAGAAGCCGTCAAGCAGATGGCCGGGCTGGGTTTCAAAAAGGCGCTGATCGTTACCGATGCGCCGCTGGTCAAGCTGGGCTTTGCCAAGCGCCTGGCCGACTTGCTGGCAGCGCAAAACATCGCCAGCGCGGTGTTTGACCAGGTCAAGCCCAACCCCACCGTGAGCAACGTCAACGCCGGCTTGCAGGCGCTGCAAGCGCTGGGCGCCGATTGCGTGGTGTCGCTGGGCGGCGGCTCGCCGCATGACTGCGCCAAGGGCATTGCCCTGCTGGCCAGCAACGGCGGCAAGATTGAGGACTACGAGGGGCTGGACAAATCGGCCAAGCCGCAGCTGCCCCTGATTGCCGTGAACACCACCGCAGGCACGGCCTCGGAGATGACGCGCTTTACCATCATCACCGACGAGTCCCGGCACGTGAAAATGGCCATCGTGGACAAGCACGTCACGCCCATCCTCTCGGTCAACGACCCTGAGCTGATGGCAGACATGCCCGCCAGCCTGACCGCCGCCACCGGCATGGACGCCCTCACCCACGCGGTGGAAGCCTATGTCTCCACCGCCCACAACCCCATCACCGATGCCTGCGCGCTGCAAGCCATTGCACTGATTGCCCGCCACCTGCCCACCGCCGTCAGCACCCCCAAGGACAAGACCGCGCGCGAGCAAATGGCGTATGCGCAATTTCTGGCTGGCATGGCTTTCAACAACGCCTCGCTGGGCTATGTGCACGCCATGGCGCACCAGCTGGGCGGCTTTTACGACCTGCCCCACGGCGTGTGCAACGCGCTGCTGCTGCCGCATGTGGAGGCGTTCAACATGCGCGCCGCAGCCGAGCGCCTGGCCGAAGTGGGCCGCGTGCTGTCGGCCAACAACAGCCAGCTGGCCGGGCTGGGCCCGATTGAGGCCATTCAGGCGCTGGCGGCGCAAGTGGGCATTCCGCCCAATCTGCGCAGCCTTGGGGTGAAGGAAGAAGACTTTCCCACCCTGGCAGAAAACGCCATGAAAGATGTCTGCGGCCTGACCAACCCGGTGCAACCCACGCGGGAAGAAGTCATCGGCATTTTCCGCGCGGCGTACTGAGCGCGCGCGGGCGGCGGTCAGGCCGCAGCCAGTGGGGTGTGGCGCGCCTCCACCCCACCGGCCGCGTGCAAAGCGCAAGAACCGGGTCGCCAGCGCGGGGCCAGCGACCTACGATGCGGGCCATTGACAAAAGCCTGCACTCGGAACACCGCCATGACCACCACCGCATCGCCCGCGCCAGACCACGCCCCGTCACTGCCCTTTGCCCGCGTGGCCGCCGCCATTGAGTATTTGTACGACCACGCGCGCGAGCAGCCCGAGCTGCAAGACGTGGCCGCGCACGTGCACGTCAGCCCCACGCACTTGCAGCGGCAGTTTCAGCAGCTGGCCGGTGTCAG
>JAUNHQ010000139.1 GCA_030535425.1 Pseudomonadota bacterium
GTCTTCAGCGCCTCGATCATGTCCAGCCGCCGCACCTGCCGCAGCACGGCCAGGCCGCTCAAGATGGACGAGCAGAGGGTGACGAGGGTGGCAAAGGCATAGGTGGAAGGCGGTATGTACAGCGGCACGCGGTACAGGTCTGACTGCAAGCCGGCCACCATCAGCCACGACAGCGCCCAGCCCGCCGCCCACGACAGGGGGATGGACAGCAGCACCAGCACGCCCACTTCGCCCAGCAGGATGCGGCTGACTTCGCCCTGGGTAAAGCCCAGCACGCGCAGGCTGGCCAACTCGCGCGCGCGCTCGGCCAGGGTGATGCGCGCCCAGTTGTAGACCACGCCAAAGTTGACGATGCTGCCCATGAGCACGGCAATGAAGGTAAAGGGGCCGCTGATGCGGTCGAGCATGTCAAAAAACGCCTGCACTGCGGCCAGGCGCGATTCGGCCGAGACCACGCGCGGTCGCTCATCCAGCGCGCGCATCACGCTGGCCTGGCCGCCGGGCAGGGTGGTGAGCAGGGCGCCGCTGTACACGTCGCCTTCGCCCAGGGCGCGGTTGAGGGCCGCGCTGTCCATGTAGGCGCGGGTGCCCACGTATTCGGTCACCAGCGCGGCCACGGGCAGTTGCAGGCGGGCGCGCTTGCCTTGCAGCACTTGCACCTGCACCGCGTCGCCCACGCCCACGCCCAGTTTTTGCGCCAGATAGTCCGACAGCACCAGCCCGTCGGGCGGCAAGCTCACCCGCTGCAAGCGCGTGTTGACGGGGCGGCGCAGCAGGCCGCCTGCGGGCAGCCCCTCAATGGCGGTGGAGACGACCACGTTGTCGCGCGAGAGTTTGACGGCCACGGTGCGCAAGCCCTCCACATGCTGCACGCCGGGCAGGGCGCGCAGCTCGTGCAGGGCGCGGGGGGGTACCACTTCGGTAAAGGCCACGGCCACGTCCTGGTGCTCGGACAGGCGGTATTGCATGTCGATCATGTGGGTGATGACGCTGCCCTGAAAGCGCGCCATCATCAAAATGGCCCCGGCCAGCGCCAGCCCGGTGATGCCCAGCACGGCGCGCCAGGGGCGGCGCTCAATCTGGCGCAGCACCATGCGCGCGGGCTGCGACAGCCAGCGCGTGGCGCCCAGGCGCTCGGCCAGCGTGGGGCCAAAGCGCTCGGGCGCCACCGGGCGCATGGCCTGGGCCACCGGCTCGCTGGCGGCGGCCAGCACGGCGCGGCCCGCGCCCAGCACCGCCGCCGCCAGGGCCACGCCAGCGCCCAGCGCGGCCACGCGCCCATCCAGCGCAAAGGCCAGGTAGGGAAAGCGAAAGTTCTGCTGGTACAGCCCCGCCAGCACCTGCCCCAGCCACAGCCCCGCCGCCAGCCCCAGCAGCGCGCCAGCCAAGCTGATGAGCGCGGCCATCAGCCCGTAATGCAGCGCCACGTCGCGCGTGCGGTAGCCAAAGGCTTTCAAAATCGCCACCTGCGCGCGCTGCGTGCCAATCAGCCGGGTGAACACCACGTTCAGCAAAAACGCCGCCACGCCCAGAAAGATGGTGGGAAAGATGCGCGTCATGGTCTGAAGCTGGCGGAACTCCTCATGCAAATAGCGGTAAGAGGTCTGCTCCATGCGCCCATACGCGCCCAGCCCGCCCCAGCGGGTGAGCAGGCGGTCCAGCTCGGCAATCAGCGCCGCCTCGTCGGCGTGGCTGCGTGCGCCGGGCGACAGGCGCACGCTCAGCTGGTTAAACGCGCCATCCATGTTCAGCGCCGAAGCCAGCGCCTGGCGCGGCACCCACAAGATGGCGTAGCGCTCGTAGTCCGGAAACAGCGCCCCCGGCTTGGCCTGCATCAGGTACGCGGGCGACAGCGCCACCCCCACCAGCGTGAACCACTGCGTGCGCCCGTACACCGTGGCGCGCAGCCGGTCGCCCGGCTGCAGGCCGTGCTGCTCGGCAAAGGCGTCGCTCACCACCGCCTCGCCATGCGCGTGCGG